>JAECQY010000005.1:12158-135247 GCA_016000045.1 Myxococcaceae bacterium
AACACGGTCTGTTTCCGATAGTACAAATCAGAGCGCTTCTGCCACAGCTAGTTCAACATTCTCTCCGACATATCGTTCTACGTCTCCAAGCGTCATTTCCATAACAGGCACAGCCGTAAAACCTGGAAGCCGAAGTTCAAGTACTTTTTCCACCGGTCCTGTTTTATACTCCATGACGAGGACTCGTGTAGGAGACAGCAACTCTATTACCGCTATCAAAACAATCTCCAGAACCTTAACACGGTCTGTTTCCGATAGTACAAATCAGAGCGCTTCTGCCACAGCTAGTTCAGCGATACCCAGCCGCTCTATCAGTCAAACCGCCGATGCTTCTAAAACCCAAACGCTTCCTGGCTTAGAAACCCGAACATTTACTCAAATTTCACGTGATGCTGATTTTACGTCGACTTTTACAACATCTAGCACTTTAACCATTAGCGAAACAACAACTCCAATACCTCCGCCCATACCAACAACACTCAAGCCAACAGCAGCGCCTGCAGTAGCAACCCCGATGCCTCCCCCTCCCTTACTTACGCCAGTCCCCTCCATAATAACTCCAGCACCAACGCCGGTACCTCCAATTATCCTGCAGACCTCATGCTCAACGAGTATTTGTGACTGCAGCTCTTGTACAAGCAGTACCCCCTGTCACGGTTATTGGTGCTCGATCGTGTGTCCATCCAATTTTTTAATTGTTCCCATTGATTCTGGGTGTACTTATTCCAGCAGCACTTCGCTTCACTGTGTAAGTCCTGCATTGGCAAATGGTAATTATAAATCCTTTCGGGCCAAGTGTTTCCAAATCTTATCCAGTAATCCGAATAGCATTGGAGTCTCTTGTACAACAGAACCCTGTGACTGCATTGGATGCACAAGTTCAACCCCTTGTCATGCCGAGTATTGTCGAATCTATTGTCCGGTTAATTATGCTCCGATAACAACACAATCTACTCAAAGCTGTAGTTATTTGGATACAAACTCTATTCAGTGCACAAGCGGTCCATTAGCAAATGCCCAACTGTCTGGATTTTCTGCTCAATGCACACCTTTTTTATACAATAATTTTCTTAGCTCATATTCGATCTCTTGTGCTACTGTCTCTTGCGATTGTTCGCTTGGGAGCTCTTGCTTTCCTGGGACTTGCTACAATTCGGGATGTAGCCTTGTATGCCAAAATGACTACTTTATATCGACATCTGATGAGAGTTGTTCTTACATTAGCATGAGTTCAATGCGGTGTACCCATGGCAAACTTTCTCCTGGGGAGTATTATTCATTTAAATCTGCTCAATGTGTGCCCACTCAAACGGTTGGGGCTTCTTTGTCTGTTTCATGTACTACGGATGGGTGTTCTTGTGCTTCCTATGATGGGTGCAGCTGCTGTTCAAATACCAATACTTGCACCGGACTCTCTTGTCTGATCTACTGCCCATCTACGCATTATCTTACAAGCCAAAGCCCAGGTTGTGTTTATCTAGATACCAACGCAGTGAAATGCACTGCGCAGACTATCTCCAATGGAGATCGGAAGAGTTTCCACGCTAGCTGCATCAAAATTTAGAAGTAAGAGACCAGAAGAACCCCAATGCATCGAACCTTAAAACAGGCCACCGCTTCTCCGGCTCAATCCGATCTCAAGAAGCAGCGAGATTGTTTTGAACGCTTCAGAACGAAGTATAACGAACTTCGGCCTCATCCCCAGAGCCTGCAGGGTCAAACACCTTCTGAAACACATAGCATGCCTCTACGCTTAATGCCCTCTAAACTTTCTCCGATTGAACCCGGACTCTTTTGTTGTTCGGAAAGTGAGAAGCAGTAGGGGAAATCAAATGGCATGGAAAATGATACTATGTTTCAGAATTGTTGGAAGGTGAACCGATCGGTCTTGCTCCAATCGATGGTAATACCAAAATCCTCTGATTGAGATCTGAAAGGATCTTGCGGAATCTGGCAATGAGATCATAAAGGACCTATCTTTTTGAGGTCCCAATGAAAAAACATACGGAGATTGTTCAGCACTTGCCGATCGAAGAAGTAAAGAAGCGCTATCAGACCTGCCAAGGTGCACGAGAAAAATCTTGGTGGCAAGCTCTATGGCTGCGAATGAAAGGTCAAACAACCACGGAGGTATCCGAAATCATTGGCTGCAAACCCGATTGGTTCGGCGCTGGAATGAAAATGGCATTGCTCGCTTTTACGAACGCCGAAGAGATAATGGCAGAAAGCCCTTACTTTCGCCTGAGCAACAGCTTGAACTTCAGCAAATGTTAGCCGGTCCAGCACCCGATGGAGGCCAACATTTTGCGAAAGCTGCTGGTCAGGCGATGCAGGTATCTCACTGAGAATCCCGATGTCATGCCTACTTTAAATGGTGGCCATCAAATGAGTCGAATTATCTGATACAAGATCTTGGGCTGCGGATTCTCTCGCTTCGTGTTTGAAGCGTTCGATAAACTTGTAACCCGTCTTCCGGCCTATCGGATGCCGTCCACACAGCGTCGAAAAGTAAAACTCATCTGCGAACTAATCATCCATCAATTTGATTCTCTATTGAAATACTTCGGTTTGATTCCAAGTCATGGAATCCATAGTAATCTCCTCTTTGAGAGTGTCACCTAGTGCCCGGTTAGTACCATTTTCATAGTGGGGAGAACTTATTCCGAAAGATCCTACTTTTCGATCGCCCTGCGTGAACACCATTAAGCGATCTGGAAACAAATCGGCACGAATACCCGGTCCAAACGAAGCTGAACAGGCCAACTCTCCAACGGAAGCCGTCCCTTGCGAACCCAGTAGTATCGGTGCTGTTAGCCAAACTAGCTCATCTACCCAACCTTGATGCAAGAAGTACGTCAAGACCTGAGCCCCTCCTTCTACTAAGATGCTGGTCAAACCGAAAGCTCCCAAGGTTTTCAATAAATCAGCCTTCTCCGAAACGACCCTTTGAATGCCTGCTTGATCAAAAGCATCGCAAAGCTTTTTGGACGCATGGATTGAATGCACAACCCAGGCATTCTTTTCTTGATAGACCCAAGCCTGAGGAGAGGTACGCAAACGCGAATCGAGAACAATCCGTATCGGCTGATGATGGATCAGAGAACCGGTATCACGAACCGTCAGCCGAGGGTTATCGATTAAAACAGTCTCGGAGCCCACGACCACCGCATCGACTCTTTCGCGTAAGCGGTGCACAAAGCGATTGGCTTTGGGCGAAGTGAGTGCGGTTTGCACACCGGGTTTTTGGCTGATCCGACCATCCAATGATGCCGCCATTTTAGCGATTACATAGGGAACCCCTCGCGTGACTCGTTTGGAGAACGGCAGCAAGATGACACGCGATTCGGGAGAGGAAGCTTGTTCAACCTGAATGCCCATTTCTTGCAACCTCAGCCGGCCTTGTCCGGCCACTTCAGGATTCGGATCGTTTTCCGCGTAAATCACGCGTTTGACCCCCGCTCGAATAATCGCCTCCGTACAAGGCGGGGTTCTTCCAAAATGGTTGCAAGGCTCTAGAGTGACATGAAGGGTACTACCAAGGGCTTGTTCACCCGCTTGCAGCAATGCCTTAGCTTCGGCATGCAGATCACCGGCTCGTGCATGAAAACTCTGGGCTACGATTCTCCCCTCTTTTTCGATCAGCGCTCCCACTGGAGGGTTGGGATAGGTGCACCCTAAGCCCAACTTGGCCTGTTCGAGCGCTTGAGCCATCCAGGAATCCGCAGCGCCTTGGCTCTCGAGTGCAAGCTCTGAGTAGGCGATCGCAACCTTAGGTTCGCGCATGCCGAGCATCGATCAGAACAAGTCCCATCAAAACTCCGACTGCGATCAGAAAGTAGCCGCTGAGCATGAAATTTTGCGTCTTATCGTAGTAATAAAAGATACCGGCAATCATACACGTACTCACACACTTGCCGATCGTATAGCTTGTGGAGGCAAAGCGATAACGGTTTCGGACCGAGAAAAGTTCCACTGCTAACGCGTGGAAGGGACCGATGAAAGCCCCGGCTAAGAGCATATAAACCATTTTGACAGCCACCAAAATTCCATAGCTGCCTTCCCCCATCAATCGATACAGCGGATAGGTTAACAGCGCAGTTGAAAGAGCCGAAAGCGCCATCACCACCCGGCTGCCGATGCGATCGGCCAACCAACCAAAGAGTGTCATGGAAAGCATCAAGACAAACAAAGCGCCCGTATTGATCAGCATCAAAATGCTGCGATCAATCCCAAGTTGAAGAGGCAACAACGCATTGAAGACTCGGGTCGGAACGGCGTAGAGCAAGCTGAAAAAAAGCGCGGCGCCCGTCATGAGCAAAAGAACAAAGCGTGTTGGAATCTGAAAATCCCCTTGGGCGTGCTTGAAAGCGGGTGTTTCAGCCATTTGACTTCTCCAGCGAACCGTTAAAAGCGCCATGAAAAAGCTGACCACATAGCACCAACGGAAATGCTCCGCTCCAAAATAGCTCACTAAAGTGGCAGCCGCGCTTGCACAAACAATGCCAACCACCGTAAACGAACCGTAAAGCCCACTCATCAGTCCATGTTCTTTGCCGTTTCGATTGTGTTCAAGGCAATAAATAGCCCCACCGTTGTATTCACCGCCCAAGAAAAAGCATTGACTCACTCGAGTTAGAACAAACACAATGGTCGCGAATACGCCAAACTGCTGATAGGTTGGGATAACACAAACAATGCCAGTCACCGTTGAGGTACCTAGAATGGCTCGATAAAGTGCTTCCTTTCGGCCTAAGCGGTCTCCCATCGCTCCAAAGTATCGAGCACCGGCAATCATGGCGATTGCGGAAAAACACTCGACAAAAAAATACCAAAAATAAGCATCGGCAACGCGAATATTGGGAAAAAACGCAGGAGCTAAAACAGGCGCCAAGTAGCCATACAGCCCAACATCATAATACTCAATGCCCGCCCCCAGCATGGCCGGTAAGGCTTTACGATTCAATCGAAACATAAAAATTCCTATTTAATACGATTTTGCAAACACTACCCTCCCAGAACTCGGGCGGCCTGTAAATAGACAGACTCCCTTTTCCGCGATTCGATTCATCGGAATACACCGAGGTGTCACCTTGTGCTTTTGTAAAAGTTCATGACCCATGGCCGCTTCGTTCCAATGACAAAGCGCAAACCCCGATCCTTGGCTAAAAAATTCTTCGAACTCAGCCACCGAGTCAATCGAGCGTGTGTTCGCTTGCTGGAATTCTTCGGCTCGCTGCAAAAGTGCCTGCTGAATCTCTTCCAATAAGCCTGCGCAAGAAGCAACAAATTCATGCACCGGCATAAACTGCTTGTTACCTGGTGCACGATCGCGTCGAGAAACAACGACCTGATTCTTTTCCAAGTCTTTAGGCCCCACTTCAACGCGAACAGGAACCCCTTTTTTAATGTGCGACCAAGTCTTTTCGCCGCCCCGAATATCCCGCGTATCCAATAAGACCCGTATCCCCTGATGGATCAACTCTTTTTTAAGCCGCTCGCAGAACTCGTGCACGGCTACGCGATCTTCGTCCGTGCGATGAATGGGCAAAATGACAACTTGTTTGGTGGCGACTTTCGGTGGCAAAACCAAGCCATCGTCATCGCTATGAGCCATGATCAATCCACCGATCAAACGCGTTGATACCCCCCAGGAGGTGGTCCACGCATGCTCAATGCTGCCGGATTCGTCGGTGAACTTGATTCCCGATGCTTTAGCAAAATTCTGCCCTAAAAAATGAGACGTACCGGCCTGCAAAGCCTTGCCATCTTGCATCATGGCCTCAATGCAATAGGTCTGAACCGCTCCAGGAAAACGCTCATCGGGTGTTTTGGTTCCCTTTAAAACGGGCAAAGCTAAATAATTGCGAGCAAAATCCTCATACACGTCCAACATCTTCAGCGTTTCGATCTCTGCTTCCTGGGCCGTTGCATGAACGGTGTGCCCTTCCTGCCACAAAAACTCTGTGGTTCGCAAAAAAATTCGTGGACGCATCTCCCAACGCATGACATTCGCCCACTGATTGATCAGAATCGGTAAGTCACGATAGGATTGGACCCATTTCGCATAGGAGTGCCCAATAATGGTCTCACTGGTTGGCCGGATCACATAGGGTTCTTCCAGTTCCCCAGCGGGTCGAAGCCCTCCTGCACCATCCGCTTCCAAACGATGATGCGTGACCACAGCACACTCTTTGGCAAACCCTTCCACGTGTTGTGCTTCTTGGGCTAAAAAGCTGACGGGGATTAAGAGCGGGAAATAGGCATTCTCATGGCCAGTCTCTTTAATGAGTCGATCCAAATTTTGCTGAATCAATTCCCAAATGCCAAAGCCCCACGGCTTCACGACCATGCATCCACGCACCGGAGAATTTTCGGCTAAATCCGCGGCTCGAATGACTTGTTGGTACCACTCCGGGTAATTCTCAGACCGGGTGGGCGAAATAGCGTGGGTCTTAGACATAAGCCGACCGAATCTATCACCTTATTTCAAAGTTGGACAGATCTCCCAAACGGTTGAGCCGAGAGATCTCGAAAGTGCGTCAGGGATTTTAAGATCTTGGCCTCCAGAACACTGTCCCAAGAAAGCCCGGTCAATAACTCAATCGCTTCGTAAAAGGTCTTCACTCCATAGATCTCAAATTGGCCTGATTCACAAGCCTGAACTACTTCTTCCCGAAGGTTCAAGTCCGAAAGATTGCTCGCCGGTAAAATCACCCCATGTGTTTCGCTATTTTTGCGCGCTTTGCACACTTCAAAGAAGCCTTCTATTTTTTCATTCACCCCACCAACCGCTTGAATATGCCCACGTTGATCCATGGAGCCTGTAATCGCAAAATGCTGACGAATGGGGATATTGGCTAAGGCACTAAACAAAGCGGCAGTCTCCGCCAGCGTCGCGGAATCGCCATCGATGTCTCCGTAGGTTTGCTCCATGCATAGGATGGCATTAAAGCTCATCGGAATTTTGTCTCCAAAACAGTGCGCTAAGAATCCTCGAATAATCAGGCGTCCTTTGGTGTGAATCGGGCCTCCTTGCTCAGTCTCGCGTTCAATGTCCAGCCAATCGCCCTTGCCAGCGGCGACTCGGCAAGTCACCCTCAGAGGCACTCCAAACGCATAACTCCCAAGCTCAATCACGGTCATCGCGTTGGCCTGCCCAACCACGACTCCTTCCGTCTCAATGCTCACTCGGTTCTCAAGAATATCCTCGGTCATATGCGTTTGAAGAAAGCCCTCGCGCTCTGCATGCGCCTGAATCGCTTTTTTGATATGATGGTCATCCACGCGTTTGGATTTTGTTTGAGCAGCCCAATAATTGGCTTCTCGAACCAAGTCTGCAATGTCACCGATCCGAGAAGTCAGTTTGTTTTGGTGCCCCGAAATTCGAACCGCTTCTTCGATCACAGCCCCGACCGCTTCTGCCGTCAACAAGCGCAGTTTTTCATCGGCACAGAGATCACAAATAAATTCAACATAACGCCGGATATGCTCTTGTGTCCGAGTCATCTCATTGTCGAAATCCGCTTTGACTTTAAACAGCTTCCCAAACTCCGGATCGGTTTTGCTTAATAGGTAGTAAATTTCTGGAACGCCAATCAGAATGACCTTAATTTCCAGAGGAACGGGCTCAGGCCTGAGAGAAGCGACGGAAACCATACGACCTGGCTCGCCTGGATCATCCAGTTCCACCGCTCGGTTTTTAAGAGCCCGCTTTAAACCTTCCCAAGCAGCAGGATCTCGTAAAATATCTTGAGCTTCCAGAAGCAAGTAGCCCCCGTTCGCTTGATACAGCGCTCCTGCTCGTATTCGGGTGTGATCCGTAATCGTCTCCCCTCCTCGAAGTCTTTGTTCGATGCGCCCAATCAAGTTAGAAGAAGTGGGGTGGGTCTCCTGAACCACGGGAGCTCCAGAACCCTTGGCATTCGTGACAAAAACGTTCACCCGGTAACGAATGAGTGCATGTTCGTCCGAGTCGTAGTCTTCTTCGTCTTCGTGCACACGCTTTTTATGGGAATGCACTTCAGGGGTTTCCGTTCCAGCGCCTCGATCATCCGGAATCAATCTCCGGAGCCGATTCAACACATCTTCCTGACAGCTCTCCAAGTGACTCATCACCCGCGGAGATCCTTTCCAAAATGCTCTGGCGGTTTCGAAAATGGGTTCCAAAATCACGCTAGCCGTTCGACGTTCTAGGGATTGAATGGCTTCTTCGGCTTCGCGCTCCAGAACACGGACTCTTCTCAGCGAGTCTTCTAAGTGAATCTCAAGCCGTTCCGCGCTTTGCTCCAGCGTGGCCTTGGTCTTTTCGGTTAACAACTCGAAATCTTGCTCAGAGATAGGCTCGCCGTTTTGATTGGCCGGGGTGATGGTCAACGAGGCTGATGAGCGCTGTAGAACAAAGCCTTTTTCGCGTGCTTCTTGCTCAATGGTGTTGAGGATGGCATCGGTCTTGAGCTGACACTGATCTTGAAGTTCCTGACGCTCACTCAAATAACGCTCGGACTCAAAGGTTCTTTCCAAATCGGTCAGCATTTGTTCGACAAAAGTATCGTAGGTTTTCTTCAATTTGGGAGCGAGTCCCGAAGCGAGCTTGATCGCAAGGGGTCGATCTCGGTTCTCAAAGTTGTAGAGCAAAACAATGTCCTCTGGAGTCGCTTCCTTGATCGCACGAGTCCCAAGAAGCTGCTTCACGGTCGAAGTACGACCGGTTCCAGAGTCTCCAGCCACAAAGATATTGAACCCGCGCTGACGGATACCAAGGCCTAATTCCAAAGCAGAAAGCGCCCTTTCTTGAGCCATCGCTCCGAATCGCTCGCCTTTTTTTCGACGCTTAGGCCGAATGGATAAAGCCGCTCGAATCGCAGAGAGATCCCGTAGCTGCCACCTCAGCCTGTCCGGCGAAATTTTTTGAACCATCAATTCTTCTCCAATCGCCCATGAGCTTAACAAAAGATCGTTCTTAAATCGAGCAAATGGAATCAAAACAAACTTTCGCTCGTGCAAGCCCTGGGGGATATGCTATTCCTTGTCTCATGTTGTCGATCCGATCGGTTTATGGAGTCAGCGCTTTGAGTGCGCTAGCAGGTCTTCTTTTTGGCTATGACACGGGAATTATATCCGGAGCCATTCTATTCATCGAAAAAGACTTCTTAGTTCCCGTTTCCGATATTGGATGGGTGGTCAGCGCGGTTTTGCTCGGTGCTCTGTTCGGATCTGCATTCTGCAGTCAAATCACCGATCGCCTCGGGCGCAAAGGCTCTTTGCTGATCGCATCCGGACTCTTTGTCCTGGCTTCCCTCGGAGCGGCCGGGGCTCACGATATTCCAGACCTTATTTTCAGTCGATTCTTTCTTGGTTTTGCGATCGGAATCTCCTCTTTAACCGCGCCGCTTTATTTGGCCGAAATCGCGCCCGCTTCCAAGCGAGGATTTCTCGTTTCGCTGAATCAATTGGCCGTTACCCTGGGGATTTTGATCGCTTATGGGGTCAACTATTTGTTTGCTGAGTCAGGGAATTGGCGTTGGATGTTTCTCATCGGAGCGCTCCCAGGGGGAGTGCTCGGGATAGCTCTCTTATTTCTGCCAGAAAGTCCGCGGTGGCTCATACTGAAAAATCGAAAAGGAGTTGCTCAGAGAATTCTCAACGACATTCGACAAGCCGACAGCTCAGAGGAACTGTCTGAAATTGAACATAGTTTAAAACACGATGCCATTTCTTGGACGCAAGTTTTTAGCCAAACGCTTCGACCGGCCTTAATCGTTGCCATTGGACTCGCTTTTTTCCAGCAAGCAACGGGGATTAACACGATCATCTACTACGCCCCGATCATCTTTCGACACGCAGGATTTCAGTCTAGCTCAGATGCCATCTTAGCCAGCGTTATGATTGGAACGGTCAATGTGATCTTTACGATTATTTCGCTCTTCCTCATTGATCGCGTCGGCAGGCGGCCTCTTTTGCTGATCGGTACATTCGGAATGATGGTGAGCTTGTTCTTGTGTGGAAGCATCTTTCTGCAAGTCGATCGTTCTCTGGATGGCTCGCTTGGATTGCTGAGCATTCTCGCCTTTATTGCATTTTTCGCCATTAGCCTGGGGCCTATTATGTGGCTCATGATTTCAGAAGTGTTTCCCTTGGAGCATCGAGCGCTCGGGACCAGTCTGGCCGTATGCGCTCAATGGGGGTTCAACTTCGTTGTATCCGCCAGCTTCCCTGATCTTTTGCACTTTGCAGGAACAACGTATACCTTTTGGTTCTACGGCTTGATTTGCTTATTCGCTTTCTGGTTTATTGCCAAAAAAGTTCCCGAAACCAAAGGGAAAAAGCTCGAAGCAATCCAGTTTCGATAAACGTCGTCATTGCTTCGTAGGCTGCGCCTTCATGGAAGTGACACAGCAGGTCGTTAGGATACGCCCTTGCATGCACGTATGACGTGCTTCGATTCGCACCTGTAGAAATCGAGGTTCGAGGACGTCTCGAATCACCTCGAAAATCCGCTGGTTCAAACTTTCCTGCAAAGAAAGTTTCTGACTGCACGCGCGCACGATTTGCTCAAACGCTCCAGCACCAGCCAGCCATTGTTGGGGTTCAAATTGAATCTCTACTTCTCCAAAATAGGGCAACAAAGCGTGTTCGCAAATCGATAAAAAGGCTAGATTGGGAAGCCCAACGCGTCCTTGAAACGAATCTGCAGGAAGTCTCTGCTGATATAACAGTTCCTCCGGCCTCACGGTCTGCACAGCGCATAGCTCTCGCCACGCTTTGGCTGCCAAAATCGGCGTCTGAAGAAAGCGATCCTGTTCTTCAGAGGGGGCAAGTTCCTGCATAAGATTTGCAAAAATAGATTCCAGCTTTGAATTCATACAACTCGCATCTTAATAACTTTTTCAAGCAAACTTTGTAAAGGCACTGATCCGGACTCCAATCATTCCGCTGCCTGGATTGCTACCTCGCTTGGCTCCTCTCAATGAAGATACCACGCATTGATTGCCTTGACAGGGTTCTTGAACTTGGGAACAATGCTCTGCAACGCTCATGAATTCGATTCGATTTGAACATATCCCCGATGTCGGCCTTTCTTTGGAAAAAGAATTCACGGCCGAAGCCTTGTCCGACTTGCTCGCTGAACCGAATCAAGAGCTTGCCTTCGCCGGGCTTGAGCCAACTCAAGTCGCTTTTCGGCTCGAAAAAGAAGGCTGCGACGTCTTGCTAACTGCACAGAGCATCGTTCAAGTCACTCACCCCTGTGTCCGGTGTTTGGAGCCAATTCAAATTGCACAAACCATTCTCATCGACCTCAAGTTAGAGAAACCCGATTCGATCGACCTGATAGAGCTTTTTCGCGAAGAACTCTTTTTAGAACTTCCTGCTTATCCTGCGTGCGAAGCCAATTGCATTCAAGTGCCCACTCGTTGACATCCGGCCAAGGGTCACGAATAAGCATCTCATGCTTCCTTGGTTACTAGCGATTCGACCCAAAACACTTCCGATTGCCGTTGCACCGATTTTGATCGGTTCAGCGCTTTGCTTTCGAAACTCTCGGTTTTCTTGGGTGTACCTATGCATCACCCTATTGGCTGCCCTCCTGATTCAGATTGGGACGAACCTGGCAAACGATTATTACGACTTCCTCCAAGGATCGGACACTTCGGAGCGAATTGGGCCACTGCGGGTTACTCAAGCGGGGCTTCTCGCTCCTCGAACAGTTCGATTGGGTTTTATTCTTAGCTTTACGCTCGCAGCCTTCTTGGGGCTGCCTCTGGTCGCTCGTGCAGGCTGGCCAATCTTAGCGATTGGACTCGCCTCTGTTGTCAGCGGAATCCTGTATACCGCCGGCCCCTTTGCACTTGCCTATCTTGGGCTCGGAGAAATTTTTGTTTTATTTTTTTTTGGGCCTATCTCAGTAGCAGGCACCTACTACATTCAAGCAGGATACTTGAATCATTCGGCCATTGGACATGGAATCGCGATTGGGCTTCTGGCCTGCGCAGTTCTCGTCGTCAACAACTTGCGTGATCAAAAGCAAGATGAGAAAGCCAATAAAAAAACACTTGCTGTGCGCTTCGGAGCAAGATTCGCTCGGGCCGAGTATCGATTTTGCATCTTGATCCCTGCCTTAATCGAGCTGTATTGGGGCGTTTGGCCTAGCAGTTTGCTCTTAGTTGCTGGTTATTTTTGGCTTAGAAGAGCTCCTCTAGAACGCTTGCTGGCTCAGACTGTTTGGCTGCTTTTAGGGTTCGCAATCATCACCAGTTTTTATCTCGTATAAGACGTTTTCGAAACTCTATTTTAAAAGAAAATCCGGATAAGCCTAATATCTAAAATCACCCTATTGACTTATTAAAAAATTTAAGCCAATCGCCAGAATGAAAATATTGAATGAGGTACTTATGATTGCTGAAAAAACAAAAAGCAAAAGAAAGCTTGTTTCTTTTAAAGATGTTCAAATTGCCTATCTGGTTGGCGATATGGATGGCGTTAACAAACTACTGAAGGACAGAAAGAATACTGTTGTTTTACTGAAAAAAACCCTTAAAGAGCTGAAAGCTGCTGGCAGAAAAACGGAAAGCCTCGAAGCGTATATCGCCGCACATTACGAGCCCGGTGCACGTGGCCGTTCGATACCGAGCCTGGGCCAAGAACGACTCTACAAAGCGCAACGAATTCATGCCGGAGGTCCTTTCTTGAGGTTGCCGTTGACTCCGCTTGGGACAGACAAAGGTGGCGTTGTGATCGTTCGCTTTGAACCCGATCAAATTGTCGTCCGAAACGCCTAAGACGAGCACAAGGTTTGAGTTTGGAAAAACGCGCTGAAGGGCCCTCGAAGGGCTTTTCGGTAGCCTAAGTCTGGGTTAAGCATCTGAATCGGTTTTCCATGACGTTCCGATAGCTCTGCGATTTGGTAGAAATTGTCTTTCAAGGAGCACTTCGACGGCAGGAGAAAAAACGATTCAACGATCGCCAGATCGATGCTGCTTTCTGCCAGACTTGCCTCCAGCATCGCAAGCGCCTGCTCCTGCGAGCAGGGCCTTAATTGGATGCCGTTTTGCATGGGCGAAATTGCGCATTCTTGGAGCGAATTAACCCAAACAATCACTTTGCCTGGCTCAATGGACTGCCAAACTTTTTTTCGAATTTCTTGTTCATCAGCCCCATAAAATTCACTCAACAAAGTGGGCGTTCCCTCCGGGCCAAGCAAAGAACTTAAAATAGCTTGAGCAGTTTTTATCAGATACTCTCTTGATTTTTTTGCGCACAGCATGTTTTGATGCCCTTATTGGAGAATGGAATGGATGAAATAGAGTTAATCGCCACGTTTGATACAGACGAAACCGCTCGTTTGGCGGCCAAGGCCCTTAACAATTGGTTTTCTTGGATTATAGAAGGCGGAGATGATGAAGAAGCTCCGGATTTTTTTGAAGATTTTGGCATTGCAGCCGATGAATACGTCATCGACCGAGAAGAAGCCAATTGGGAAGATGCCCCTATCGCACGATCGCGCAGCAATCGAATCGGCATCGTCCTTGAATCGGCTAACGCAGTAGACGCTCTTGAGGAACTGCTGGAAGCTCTCGGTGCCTACGACGTAACGGTTTCCGGTGAAGAAGACTGAAATTATCTTCACCCTGGCTCTCGGGCTCTGGATGCCTTCCAAAGCCTTAGCCAGCTCGGCAGAAGCATACTATCGGAAAGCCGAAGAGTTCGAGGTCCACCTGCTCATCAAACCGGCCCTGGAGCACTATCGAAAGGCAATGAACGAATCGAACCCGATTTGGAAGCGCCGTGCTGCTTACCGAGCTGCAACTTTGATCCGGAATATGCATTTTCATCATGGACGCTCAGAAAGAGTCCGTTCAAGAATTGTGTCTATCTACAAATCCCTCTTGCAAGAACTCTTGAGCCACCATCTTGATCTTGAGCTCAAGATGGAAATTCAAAAAGAATTAGCTTGGACCCGACTCGGATTAAGCGCACCGAATCATTTTTTTTGATTGCCATTTCACTTTGTGTAAGCTAGAGTCCACTCGTTTTAGAGATCCGCTTCAATCGAGTTTAGTTGGCATGGTGCTTAACCCTCCGAAGCGACCCCAGCCTTCAGGAGGTGTTATGGGTAAAAAATTGTACGTTGGTAATCTTCCGTTTTCAGCAACGGATGATATGTTGGTTCAAACTTTTTCATCTTGTGGCGATGTTGAATCCGCAAAAGTGATCATAGACCGTGACTCCGGTCGAAGCAAAGGCTTCGGATTCGTTGAAATGGCAACAGACGATGGCGCTCAAGAAGCTATCAGCAAGCTTCATGGTCAGTCGTTGGATGGTCGTAGCTTGACCGTAAACGAAGCTCGCCCAATGGCTCCTCGCTCCGGCGGCGGTGGTTTTGGTGGCGGCGGTGGCGGCGGCGGACGCGGTCACCACGGCGGCGGTCGCTACTAAGCAACCGTTTGTTTCGACTCTGGTACCAATCAATGCCCAGAATACTTGGTACCGGGCCTTTTTGACGGTGAACGTCAAAAAGGGCTGGGCCTTGTATTTTTATGTCTGAACCTTTTTTAAAAGAACTTTCTCCTCTCGAACAGGACATCAGCAAAGTTTTGGAGCCTATTTTGGCTTTGAATTCGTTGGAGCTGATTGCTATTAAGCTAACCGGTCTGAAAGGAAAGCCCAATCTACTTCTTTACGTCAACGAATCCTCTCTGGATGGCTTGGCGACCATTAGCCGCTTAATTTCTGACACACTGGACGTTGAGAACGCAAACCAGAATTGGTTCGCGGGTCCCTATCAACTCGAGCTATCCAGTCCCGGTCTGGATCGCCCTCTGACAAAAAAAAGCCATTTTAAAAGCGCGCTAGGCGAACAAGTTAAAATAAAAACCGATCGCCAAACCCTCAGAGGCAAGCTTTTGAGCGAAAATGAGCACGGAATTCAAATCGATTCTCATGTTGAGCCAATCGAGTGGAACTCGATTCGGGACGCTTGTATGATTTTCACTCTCTCGAAATCCCCCAAACGGAGATAATTCAATATGGAAACAAAACATCTCGATCTCAAATCGGTCATTGAGCAAGTAGGCAAAGAAAAAAATATCAATCCAGATATTCTGATTGGGGCGCTTGAGTCTGCGATGTTAAGTGCTGCAAGAAAAAATCTTGGGCCCCTCGCCGATCTCGAAGCCCGTTATAATGCTGACATCGGCGAAGTCGAAGTCTACGAATTCAAGAAAATCGTGAAAGACGTTCATAATCCAAGCCTTGAGATTGCTTTTGAAGCCGCGACAAGACTGGATCCGGAGTTAACGCAAGACGCGCTCGGAGAAGATTTGGGCATTAAGGTCGATTCGAGCGAATTTGGTCGAATTGCCGCTCAAAATGCAAAACAGATTATCGTTCAAAAAGTTCGTGAAGCCGAACGATCGCTCGTATACGACGAGTATAAAGGCCGAAAAGATGAGCTTGTCACTGGGATCGTACGTCGATTTGAACGTGGGAATATCATTGTCGATTTAGGCCGTTCGGAAGCGATTATCCCGACTCGAGAGCAAATTCTCAAAGAAAATATTCGTGCTGGGGATCGGATCGTCGCTTATGTGCTGGATGTACTAGAAGAAACCAAAGGTTCTCAGATTATTCTTTCCCGGGTTCATCCCAATCTGGTTGTCAAACTTTTTGAGCAAGAAGTGCCTGAAATTGCAGATGGCATTGTCATGATTGAATCGGCTTCTCGGGAACCTGGGTTTCGAACCAAAATCGCCGTGCGCTCCAAAGACAGCGATGTGGATCCCGTTGGCGCTTGCGTTGGCATGAAGGGTGCGCGAGTCCAAGCCGTCATTCAGGAGCTCAAAGGTGAGAAGATTGACATTGTTCCGTTTCACCAAGATGAAGCCCGTTTCGTTTGCAACGCACTCGCACCTGCTGAGATCAGTCGCGTTCTGGTCAACGAAGGCGAGCACACCATGCGAATCGTGGTACCCGATGATCAGCTTTCTTTGGCGATTGGACGACGAGGCCAAAACGTTCGACTAGCGGCTGAACTCACAGGTTGGAAAATTGATATTTTTTCAGAATCCAGTGCAGCGCGCGATCGCGAAGAAGCAGCTCTATCGCTTCTAGCCATTACGCCTCTGAATGAAATTCAGATTCAAACCCTTTACAATCATGGTTTCAAGCGGGCAGAAGACATTGCGAGAGCGGACATCGAATTATTGAAAAGCTTGCCAGGAATGGCCGAATCTAGCGTTATAGACGAATTGAAGCAGGGAGCCCAACGTCTCTTGGAGCAAGGCAAATTGTCTCCCAGTCGAATCAAAGCCGCGAAGCTGTTGAAACTCTGCGACTTGCCTGAGACCCCTCTATCGAAATTGGAACTCTCTGAAGAAAACATGCATGCGCTCAATGAAGCCTTTTACTGCGATCTCACCGATCTGGTTTTGGATACACCCAATCATGTGTCCACTGTCACCGGTTTTTCCATGGAACAATCCCGGCAGATGATTGAATCGGCGAAAAGCATCTTAGGGGTTTAGATTGTCAGAGCGTTCTTGTATTGGCTGTCGCAAAATAAAGTCAAAAGCCGATCTATTTCGCTTTGCACGAAGACCCGATGGGACCATTCTGCTAGATTCTTTTAAGCAATTTAAGGGGCGCGGGTGTTACACCTGCAACTTAGATGCCTGCCTTAAACAGGCGATTCATAAAAAAGGGTTCGGCAGGGCTTTTAAAAAGCCTGTTTTAGGTATAAGCAGGCCACTAGGAGTTGTTGAAAATGGCGAAAGTACGCATTCATGAACTTGCCAAACGGTTTGGCCTCTCAAATCAAGAGTTGTTGAACAAGTTAGCATCGAAAGGCATTGCCGTTAAATCGCATTCCAGTAACATCGAAGAAGAACAGGTTATACAAGCTTTGCAAACGACAAACGAAATTTCGGCTAAACCCAGAACCGTACTGCGCAGAAGAAAAGACGAGGTAGAAGAGCCTGTTTTCGATGTATCGCCTCCTGCCCCTTTTGTCTCTGAGCTTCCCATAAAGACGATAGAGCCGGTCCAGGTTGCAGACAGCTCGCAGCCGAAGCCTGAGATACCTCTAAAGCCCTCGGCGACTCCGCTGGTCTCACCTACGCAACCTTCTGCTTCCGCGGCAGCCATAACACCTCCTCTCGCTCAAAATGTCGTTCGAGTCATCGACCCCAACGCCATCCGCGCACGTCTCGCGAGTGAAAATCGAACTTTTAAGCCTCGTGTTCCTCCTCAAAGCCGCCCTCCTTTCTCACCTGTTCGAGAAATTCGAATCGGCGTTGGCCCTGGAACCCCCGCAGCACCGGGTCAAGCAGACAATCGTCTCGGTTCCAAAGGTGCTTTGAAGAAACGCAAAGAAGATTCATTTCAGACAAACCAAGATCGCAAAGAGCTGCGCTCGGGTGGATACGAACTGTGGACACAGCCTGGTAAGAAGAGAAGGAATGTCCGAAAAGTTGGGAAATCGACTCATATTACCCAAGCAGCGGCTCATAAACGCGTTATTGAGCTCACGGGCCCCATCTCAGTCAATGATTTAGCGCATCGAATGTCGATGAAAGCAGGACAAGTCGTCGCCAAATTAATGAGCATGGGGATGATGGTGACGATCAATCAGCCCATCGATCCTGATACCGTCTCCATTATTGCCAACGAGTTTGATTTTGAAGTTAAAAATATTGGATTCGTCGAAGATGATCTGCTCAAAGAAACGGAAGACACCCAAGAAAGCCTCGTGACTCGCCCACCGGTGGTGACCGTCATGGGACACGTTGATCACGGAAAAACCAGCATCCTAGATGCTCTTCGAAAAGCGAATGTGGCAGAAGGAGAGGCAGGCGGAATCACCCAGCACATCGGTGCCTATTCCGTTGAGACCGAACGCGGACCTGTCACTTTCTTGGATACTCCAGGCCACGAGGCTTTTACAGCGATGCGTGCACGAGGCGCTCAGGTAACCGATATTGTGATCCTGGTGGTTGCTGCCGACGACGGCATCATGCCTCAAACCATTGAAGCCATTGATCATGCGAAAGCAGCCAAGGTTCCGCTCGTGGTGGCCATCAACAAAATGGATTCTGCGGCAGCCAAACCCGAACGCATCTTGCAACAACTTTCTGAGCACGGAATTGTGCCCGAAGAATGGGGCGGTGAAACTCAGGTATTCCGCGTCTCAGCACTCAAGAAAACCGGTCTGAACGATTTGCTTGAAGGTCTGATCAATCAAGCCGAAATCATGGAATTGAAAGCGAATGCCAACAAGCAAGCTGTCGGTTGCGTCATTGAAGCCAGATTAGACAAAGGACGTGGACCTGTGGCCACCGTGTTGACTCAGGCTGGTACCCTGAAGCAAGGCGACTATATTGTAGCCGGCCAACACTCTGGACGTGTTCGCGCAATGTATGACTCCAACGGTCATCGCGTAGAGAAATCGACTCCTTCGATGGCAGTCCAGGTATTGGGTCTGAGTGGAATCCCAACCGCAGGGGATAAATTCAATGCGGTTGCCGATGATAAAGCGGCCAAGACCATCGCCGATCACCGCGCCATACAAATACGAGAGCAGGAATTGCTCAAATCATCGCGTGTCACGCTCGAAAGCTTCTTGCAAAGTTCGCCTTCGGAGAAAAGCGCAACCCTGCGTCTGATTGTCAAAGCGGATGCCTACGGCTCCGTGGAAGCTCTCAATGCTTCGCTGCGCGGACTTTCCACCAAGCTTGTCGCGGTTGAAGTGGTGCATTCAGGCGTTGGAACCATCACAGAAAACGATGTTAACTTAGCTTTGGCTTCCAAAACCATTATTATTGGTTTCAATACCAAACCAGACTCGAAAGCTCATACTCTGGCCACACAAGAGAAAGTCGACATTCGTTCTTACAGCATCATCTACAACATGCTGGATGAAGTCAAACTAGCGATGGCAGGCCTCCTGGCTCCTGTATTTGAAGAAATCTATTTGGGTCGAGCAGAAGTTCGTGCCATCTTCTCAGTCAATAAGCTCGGTAATATCGCCGGTTGTTATGTTCTGGATGGCAAGATGCTTCGAACCGGTCAGGTACGCGTTAAGCGTGGCAATAAGTTCTTGCATCAAGGCAAGATTGGCAGTTTCAAGCGATTTAAAGACGATGTTCGTGAAGTCGGCGTTGGGTATGAGTTCGGCCTCGGATTGGAAGGCTTCGACGATTTGGCGATAGGAGACAGCGTTGAGTGCTTTGAACTCAAGCAAGTTGCTGCCAAACTCGATGCTCCGTTAAAAGCCGAAACCACTCCATCGGGTGGAGGTGCTTAATGTCTATTCGAATGGAGCGAGTCGGAACAGAAATCCAAAAGGTTTTGTCGAGCCAGCTGCTCAAAACACCTGCTTTTTTGACCATTCTGGAAGTAAAAGTCAGCCCCGATCTAAGTTCAGCAGAAATCTATTTTTCGCTCTTTGGCTCTGAAGCTCAATGCCACGAAACCATCCTTTTTCTAGAAGACCGAAAAAAAGCGCTGCGCATGGAAGTGGGAAAGCAAGTGAAACTTCGCCTCACTCCTGAACTGATCTGGATCCGCGATTACTCGCCTGAGCGAGCAGACCGAATTCACCAACTGCTTAAATGACAAACCGGATTGTAGAGCTTGAAGGACTCATACGCCATCACAATCAGGCGTATTTTGTGCTGAATCAACCCGAAATTCAGGATAGCGCGTTTGATCAACTGGTCGAAGAGCTCAAAGCTCTTGCCCCCAACTCTGCCGCTTTATCCGAAATTGGCTCGGATTTAAAGGAAACAACGCTCAAGATTCAACATCAGCAGCCGATGCTTTCTTTAGACAAGTGCTACGATTTAGAAAATTTTACCAAATGGTTTGAAAAAATCAGAGGCTCCGTGCTAGCCATGCCCAAAATCGACGGCGTGGCTTGCTCCATTCACTACGATTCTACGGGCCAGCTTGTCTTAGCTGCAACTCGAGGAGACGGCGATTTTGGCGAAGAGATCACCGAGAATATTCGACGAATTCGGTCGATCCCCACTTCTATCCATACGAATCAAGCGATCGAGGTTCGAGGCGAGGTGTATCTCAGCTTGCCCCGTTTCCGAAGCGAATACCAAGATACTTTTTCGAACCCAAGAAATCTGGCAGCGGGTGCTCTCAAGCAAAAGAATCCCGATCGATCCGAACAATACGGTCTTGCTTTTTTTGCTTACGACCTTTTGGGGACTGACCTTTCTACGGAAGTCGAAAAATTTGATTTTTTGAACACGTTGGGTTTCGCTCCAATCCCTGTGCAATTGTGTGATACACCTGCTTATTGCGAACAACTTTTTGAAGACTACAAGCAAAAGCGTTCTGTTCTCGATTACGAGATTGACGGCGTTGTCTTTCGAGCCAATCAAGTCAGCGAACAGTTTCGTTTAGGCTCTACCGCTCACCATCCGAAATGGAGCATGGCTTACAAATTGCAAGGCGATAGCGCTTACACCGAGTTGCTTTCGATCGAATGGTCGATCGGACGAACAGGCGTCATAACGCCCGTGGCCATCATCGAACCTGTTCAAGTGTCCGGTGCCATGATTTCTCGGGCTTCTTTGCATAATTATACGCGTTTCAACGAACTCGGCCTGACTTTGGGTTCGGTGCTGGAGGTTGTTCGACGGGGCGGCGTGATCCCTCATGTGGAGAAAGTCGTTGAGTCGGTGGGCGATTTTTTAGCAGCTCCAGAGACTTGCCCTTCTTGTCATAAGACAGCCATTGTCGAGGGTGAATTTCTGTGTTGCCCAGAGCCTGAATCTTGCCTCGAAATTATTTTAAGCCGATTGGTTCACTTTTGTTCCGTCTTGGAGCTTGAAGGTTTCGGAAAAAAACTCATTCGAAATCTTGTCCTGGCCAAACTCATACGAGAACCCGCTGACCTTTACCGCTTGAAATTTGAAGATTTGATTTCACTCGATCGAATGGGCGAAACCCTTTCCAAGAAGCTATTGGCCCAAGTTGCTCAAAAACGCCGTCTCTCTCTTCCCGTTTTTTTGACGGCTTTGGGTTTTGATGAATTGGGGCCCGGTGTTGCAGAAGCCCTTGCAAGCCGATTCGAATCTTTAGAAGCAGTCCGCTCGGCCTCAATCGAGGATCTGGTGGCTATCTATGGTGTGGGCGAAGCCATTGCTCAGGCGATTCAAAAAGGCTTTCACGCATTCGACTCGGAAATCAGAGCTCTCCTCACTGAAGTGCAAATTGAACCCTATCGGGCTCGCACTTTGGATTCGGCGCATCCGCTATTTCAAAAAAGCGTTGTGTTTACCGGCACCTTGGAACTGGATCGAAAAGAAGCTCAAAAAAAAGTAAGAAGCTGGGGCGGTGAAACTCCCTCGGCCGTCTCGTCTAAAACCGACTATTTGGTCGTAGGCGAAGGGCCGATGAGCAGCAAGCAAAAACGTGCACTGAAATTGGGCATCACCGTTTTATCTGAATCGGAATTTTTTGAACTTTATCAATCACCACCCAATCTTTGAACTCGGGCTGAATCAAAAATAAAAATTTCCAAACTGGGTCTTTAGAGGGAAGATCCATCCTAAAACATCCGACTTTGCGCTTGCCCTGGGAGGATTTGAGCTCTATTGACAATTAGCCTCAAGGCGATAGGTTCTGCCACTCGAACTCGTGGGCTCGTAGCTCAATTGGTAGAGCAATGGACTCTTAATCCGGCGGTTGGGGGTTCAATTCCCTCCGGGCCCACCAAGTTTAAATCCTTCAAAATCACGATAGCATGGACAACCGATTGTGATCTTTTCTTGGCCTCTTCATCAGCCTCTGCCTCTGAAGCGACGCCCATTGGCGTCCCAAGATCCTTATATTTACTTAGCTGATATGGTGCAGGTCTCAAATGCGCAGGGTCAGACGGGTCTGGGCGAATGCGTTGCATCCAGAAAGCTCGCGGATGAAATCGCTGAGCTTCACCTCGCTTTGTTGGAGACTCGGCTGACGCTGGATTTAAAACGCGAACAGATGGAAATCGCTGCGATGCTGGAATCGCTGGATTTGGAAGCAGCGAAAACACTGGTGCGCCAGGGTTTTCAGACCCTCAAATTCAAAGTAGGCAAGAATCCAACCGAGGAAGCCCATGCTTTAAGATGTATTCGCCAATCGCTAGGAGACTCGATCGCCATTCGATTGGATGCCAACCGAGCTTGGAATTTAGAAACGGCTATCCAATTTGGAAAAAATATTCAGGATCTGAACATCGCTTACTTGGAAGAACCGGTCCAAAACTATCAAGATATTCCTACGTTCTACAGACAAACTCAGATTCCTGTCGCTTTGGATGAAACACTCATCGAGTGCATCGCACCGCCGGTTTTAGATGGAGTCTCGACCTACGCTCTCAAACCATTCTTGATGCCCAATCTGCTCAGCATCGCGCAATGCATCCAGCACGCTTACGACCAAAGCCTCGAAGTGGCGATTTGTTCCGCATTTGAGAGCCCCCACAGTTTAAACTGGCTGGTTGTTCTCTGTGG
Organism: Myxococcaceae bacterium; assembly: GCA_016000045.1. Classification (NCBI taxonomy): domain Bacteria; kingdom Pseudomonadati; phylum Myxococcota; class Myxococcia; order Myxococcales; family Myxococcaceae; species Myxococcaceae bacterium. The sequence continues at coordinate 34,664 of JAECQY010000005.1, forward strand.
GCTTTTACCGAGACAACCTCTTCCTGCAGGTCTATCCACGTTGCGATGGTTTCAGGGTCACCTCGTTGAACCCGTTTCAAGCACGCGACAAGCGCTGGAAAGCCTCTGCCTCTTTCAAACTCTCCAAGGTGCCTAAATCAAAATAAGCCCCTTTTTGCTCAGCTCCCCAAATCGAAGCGCCCGATTTTAACAAAGGCACATAAAAACCGTCGATAATGCTAAAACATCCATCTTGTTTCAAAGTCTTCAAAGCATCTGGAGAAATTAAGTGGGTTCCGCAAAAGAGTCTTTCAAACAGTGGAGGACCTGCGTAAGGCACTTTGCCTGTGATTCCTCGAACCCATCCTTCGGCATCCGTCCCGATCTCGACAAAGCCGGGTCGATGATCGATCGTCTTGAGCAAAAGAGTTGCGGCTGGACGACGTGTTTCATGGGCTTGAACAAAGGCGTCCACATCAAACTCCAGAGCAATATCGCTGTTCATCAACAAGATGGGCCGATCGAATCCCAGAACTTGATCGCAGGCGTTTTTCAACCCTCCCCCGGTTCCCAAGATGTCAGGTTCATAGAGGTAATGAAGAGACATGCCACGGTAACGCTCTCCCAAAGCTGCTGGAATTTGTTCCGCCAAATAATGCGTATTAATCGCCACTTTTTGAACACCCGCTTGAGCTAAAGAATCCAATGAGTAGGTAATCAGAGGCCTCCCCGCCAGCTTCACAAGGGGCTTCGGGGTTTGAGAAGTCAGCGGCCTCAATCGAGTTCCCAAACCAGCGGCTAAAATCATTCCATGCACAGTTGAAACCTCACGCGCTTCCTAAGTATTTTAGCGATCGAGATCGGCCAACACAAAATCGATGCTTCCCAGTATCGCCATCAGATCCGAAAGAGTGCTTCCCTTGGCAAGCAAAGGCACCATTTGCATGTGTGCAAACGAAGGGGTTCGAATGCGAGCACGATAAGCATGCGTCCCTCCCGTGCTGACCAGATAATACGCATTGGTTCCTTTCGAGGCTTCAATGGCGTGAAAAGATTCCCCTGCCGGCATCACAGGACCCCAGCTTGTGTTGAGAAAATGATTGATCAAGGTTTCAATGTGAACCAAAGTTTTGTCTTTGGGAGGCGGAGTCGTCAGCGGGTGATCCGACTTATAGGGACCGGATGGCATATGATTCAGGCACTGCTCGATAATACGCATGCTTTGACGCATCTCCTCAATGCGAACCAAGGCACGATCGTAGCAATCTCCGTGAGAGGCAATCGGTACGTCGAAATCAAAATTCTCGTAACCAGAATAGGGTTTTGCTTTTCGTAAATCAAAGCCCAATCCGGTCGCCCGAAGACCGGCTCCTGTGACCCCCCAATCGATGGCCTCTTGCGTATTGTAAGCGCCAACACCGATGGTTCGCTTTTTCAAGATCAGATTCTTCATGACCAATCGGTCGTACTCACGAAGGCGTGCGGGAAAATAGTCCAAGAACCCTCGAACCGCTTTCTCCCAGCCCTCCGGCAAATCCTGAGCAACTCCGCCAATGCGAAACCAACTGGGGTGCATGCGCCCTCCTGTGATGCCCTCCACGATTTCAAGAATACGCTCACGGTCGGTAAATAGGTAGAACACAGGAGACATGGCACCAATGTCTTGCACAAAAGTCCCGTACCAAACCAAGTGACTCGCAATTCGAAACAATTCGCAAAGCATCACCCGGATCACTTGAGCCCGTTCGGGAATTTTCATGCCTGCCAACTGCTCCACCGACAGCAGATAGGCTAGATTATTCATCACGCCGCTCAAATAGTCTATGCGATCCGTATAGGGGATGTACGTATGCCAGGTCTGCCGCTCAGCCATTTTTTCGGCGCCTCGGTGATGGTAGCCAATGTCTGGAATCACTTCTTCTATCCGTTCACCGTCCATTTTGAGAATCAGCCTCAAGACTCCATGCGTACCAGGATGTTGAGGGCCCAAGTTGAGGTAAAGATAGTCTCCGCCTTCGTCCTTAGGCCGATATCGAAGCAAGCCTTGCTCGTAGTCTTGTTTTGCATCGGGCAGTTGATAGGGAGCCATTTCAGTTGCACGGGCTGGGTGCGATTTACGCAAGGGGTGCCCGACCCAAGATTCCGGCATCAAGATTCGGCGCAGATCCGGGTGCCCCGAAAAGCGTAGGCCAAACAAATCGAAGACTTCTCGCTCGTACCACTCGGCGTTCTTGAAGCGGCCACAGAGGGAGGGAATCTCGATGGCATCGCTTGCAACCGGCACTTTGACGCAATCAAACTGAGCCGTCTCCAGATTTAAAAAATGATACACCAAGGTATAATCGTGCGTGTGCTCTCGAGCGGTCTCATCGATCGCGGTGATGTCGTACAGCATTTGAAACCGATCGACGGTTTTCAAAAGATCTTCAAGATTGGAAACGATTGGGTTCATGGAGTCGGGTCGCTTTCATTCTTAGGGGGGTTTTGAGGTCTCGCATACTCAGAGGCTCGGGTTTGCTCACTTCTTGTGAGCCCGCCACCCAGGAAATGGGCCGGCGTTCTTGGCCGATGGAGTCCTTGAGCAAAAGCAACCCTTCTAGAAAAGCTTCTGGCCGCGGAGGACATCCAGACACGTACATATCAACCGGCAATATTTTGTCCACCCCTTGAACCACACTGTAGATGTCGTACATCCCCCCTGAATTCGCACAAGACCCCATGGAAATGACCCACTTGGGTTCCATCATCTGCTCATACAAGTGTCTCACCACAGGTGCCATTTTCACAAACACGGTTCCAGCGACGATCATCACGTCCGCTTCACGAGGTGTGGCGCGGATCACTTCCGATCCAAAACGCGCTAAATCATACTTACTGGTCAAACTGGTGGCCATTTCGACAAAACAGCAGCTTAAGCCAAAGTTGAAAGGCCACAGCGAATTTTTTCGACCCCAAGCGATCATATCTTGAAGCTGAGCGAACATAAAGTTTTCTGGATTCACGATTTTTCTCCCGGTTTCCTGTGCCGAGGCCCGATATCAAAGGCTCCGACTCGAAACAAGTACAGCAGCGCTAAGAGCAAAAGCCCCATAAAGACAGCCATTTGCATCAGTCCTTTGACACCCAACTCACGGATCGAGACACTCCAAGCGTAGATAAAGATAGATTCCACATCAAAAACCACGAAAAACAAAGCAACTTGGTAAAAATGCACGGGAAATCTTTGGCGCGCCGACCCTGTGCTCACAATGCCGGATTCATAGGGAACCTGAGCGGCTTTTTCTGAAGCTTGAGGCCCCAAGAAATAGCCCCCTAGCATGCTCCCAATCACAAGGGTAACACCGAAACAATAAATCCAAACCATGTGGTGAAACGCTAAAACTCTTATTCTGAAAAAACAAGGGAATTTGACTTCGGATTTTTTCGGACCTATAGTCGCCTACACTATGAAGTATATCATTTACCCTCTTAGTCTACTCTCTGTTTCTGTCCTTTTTTCTATCGATTTATTTTCAACCGAAATTATCTGTATTACGGGAGGCTCTGCTGCAGGCAAAACCACTTACGCCAAAAAACTCGTTGATTCCTCGAACGGAAGCGCCGCCTTATTGGAATTAGATCGCTATTACTTTGGCCTACCAGGCGCTACTCCCGAACAAAGAATCGCCCACAACTGGGATCATCCTGAAGTTCTCGATTGGAAACTGGTTCGAAAACACTTACACGACTTAAAAGAAGGCCAAGGGATTGAGGCACCGGTCTACGACTTTTCTCACTCCGTTCGCTTAGAAGAAACCCATCGGATTATGCCCCCAAAAACCATTGTCTTTGAAGGAATGCATGCTCTGTACGACCCGATCATTCGACAATTGTGCACTGAAAAAATATTTATCGATGTTCCAACGCCCCAAAGATTGAAGCGCCGCATCAAAAGAGACCAAGTTGAGCGAAATTTGAGCCCTCAAGAAAGCACCTCCATGTTTGGCAAGACAACCTTACCCATGCACAGGCAGTTCGTTGAACCGCTCAAAAATCTACCCGATGTGAAAATCATTGAAAACCCAAACTCTGCCGATACCTATCCAGAGCTTTAGTTCGACTCCCAGCGTAGAAATGAGACCCAGGTTCCACCGTACGTTTTCTCTCGGATGACTTCATAGCCGGAAGGGGTCTCAAATTCCCTTTGCGACCGACATCGAAACACAACCAAAGCATCTTCGCTCAGCAAACGACTTAGCTTCGGCCAATAGTCTGTGGGCAATTTTAGCCCGTAAGGAGGATCCACAAACACGATATCGTAGAGACCGCTGAGCCGCTCTTGCACCACCCAATCCATCGAATCTCCTAAAATCAACCGGCACTGAGGCTCGCACCTTAAATGCTCTAGGTTGCTTTGAATGCACCGATGCGTTTTAGAGCTTTTTTCCAGAAGCACGGCTTCTTTTGCACCACGCGACAACGACTCAAAAACGTACGCGCCACTGCCACTGAATAAATCGAGAATACGAGCCTGCGCGATGCGCGAACCAAGAGCCGAAAACACGGCTTCACGAACCCGATCGCTGGCCGGACGCACCAACTTCTGGTCTGCCTCTTCCGGAACTCGAAACCGCTTTCGTACCCATGCACCACCTGTAATACGGAGAAATCCTGCCATCTTGGACTCATAGCATGTCCAGAAGATCTGGCCTATTGTTTACGAAACCATTTAGACATCCTAAGAACAATTCATGCCTGGCCTTCGTTTTGCTCATGAATTGGCTACTCACAGCCAAAAGAATCCTCTGGTTGTCGTGACTCGGAATTCATCCGAAGCCACTCATCTGGTTCAAGACTTGCGATTTTTACTTCAAGAAGAAGCTTCGAAAGTCTGGCATCTCAGTGCAGAAGACAAAAACCCCTATCAACAAGCTTCTCCGGACCCGATCGCACGTATGGAACGGCTCAGCATTTTTCAAAAATTGCTTCTGGACGTACCCTACCGAGTTTTGGTGATCACGCCAGAAGCTCTTTGCGCGAAAATTCCGAGCGCGGATTTTCTTCAAAATCATCTTGAGTTTCTGTCTGTCAAAAGCGTATTCCCCAGAGATTCCATCACTTCCAAGCTTGCTCTGTACGGCTATACAGCCGTCAACCAAGTCGAAGACCCCGGCACCTACTCGGTACGAGGCAGCATTGTCGACTTTTTCTGGGCAGGAAACTCTCACCCCACTCGGGTGGATCTTTTTGGCGATGAAATCGAGAGGCTTTACACATTTGATCCTTCGACTCAGCGAAAACTCAACGACTTGGAAGATGCCTGTTTCGGACTTTCCCGTGAGATCATCTTAGACGAAGCCTCTCAAAACTTGGCTCGTGTTGAACTCCGAAGTCTCGCAGATGAGCTGGAATACCCCACGCGCGCACTCAAAGAAAAGCTCACCGATATTAATCACGGAATCGCTTTTTTTGGCATCGAAAGCTTGCTGCCTGCCTTTCATGCCAAGCTTGGCAATGTCCTCGATTTAATCGGTTCCGCTCAAATTTGGGTCGAAAATACCCGAAATTGCTTAGAACAGATTTGGTTGCGAACCAGCGACTTCGAATCACACTACAAAACAGCTTTGGTTCGTGGAGATTTGGCTTTTGCAACGCCATCATTCTTGCACTCAGCCGCTGAAATCAAAGCTCTTCTTCCAGAAACAGAGCGCGATTTTGAGCCTCCCTGGCAATTTGGCTCGACCAGCGAGCTCGCTCAAAAAATTCACCGACTCCATCAAGATAAGATCTCCGTCTTGCTCCCCGTCCAATCTCTTTCCGGAATACATCGCTACCGCGAATTGCTCGAAGAACACGGAATCCAGGTACGCCAACTTCCTCCAGCAAGCTCTTTGTTTGCGCCCTTTGAATTTCATCCAGCCATTCATGCGTATACCTATGTAGCCAAGCCAGAGCCACCGGCTACCAGCGCTTGGATCGAGTCTTTGCACCTAGCCATCATCCCCGAAGATTCTGTTTTTGGATCGCGCGCGAAGCGCACAGTCGGCAAAAAAGGCCGTTTCAAGACCAATCTTTCCGATTTGGAAATCGGCGATGCCATTGTCCACATTGACCACGGCATCGGACAATTCCAAGGTTTGACTCGCCTTCATCTACACGGCATCGAGCAAGACTACCTGCTGCTTTTATACGCCAACAACGACAAGCTCTATTTGCCGGCTCATCGCATCGCCTTCGTTAAACCTTACTCGGGGGCAGAAGGAGAAAAACCGAAACTGGATAAACTAGGCGGTACCGGCTGGCAATCGAAAAAGAAAAAAGTTCACGAAGCGGTCTTGGCCATGGCACAGGATCTTTTGAATCTCTATGCCAAGCGAGAGCTGGTATCGCGGACACCACTCAAGCCCCCTGAATCGGCTTACTACGAATTTGAAGCTCTATTTCCCTTTGAAACAACGCCCGATCAACAAAAAGCCATCGATGAAGTTCTGGCCGATCTTCAGAAAAATAAACCGATGGATCGGCTCATCTGCGGCGACGTTGGATACGGAAAAACAGAAGTCGCGATGCGTGCTGCAATGCTATCCCTCTTAAACCATCGGCAAGTGGCCATCCTCGCCCCAACAACCATTTTGGCTCAACAGCACGGCATCACTTTTCGCAAGCGCTTCGAACAGACCGGGGCCCGCATCGAAATCATCAGTCGATTTCAAACCAACCAGCAAATCAACGCGATTTTAGAAGCCACAAAAATGGGACAAGTAGACATTCTCATTGGTACACACCGGCTTTTATCTTCGGATGTCCAATTTAAGGACTTAGGCTTGGTGATTGTCGACGAAGAACAACGTTTTGGAATCAAAGACAAGGAACACATCAAGCGCTTGAGGACGCACACCGATATTCTGACACTCTCTGCCACCCCCATTCCTAGAACCCTTCAAATGGGATTTTTTGGTCTCAGAGACCTGAGCGTGATTGAGACGCCGCCAGTCGACCGACGTGCCATTCGAACCTCCTTGATACGGTTTGAAGACGAAAGCATTCGGGAAGCGATCCTTCGAGAACTTCAACGAGGTGGACAAGTCTATTTTGTGCATAACCGTGTCAGCAGCATTGAAGCCAAAGCCGAATACCTCCGCAACCTGGTTCCAGAGGCGCGCATCGAAGTAGCCCATGGCCAGATGAATGAACACACTTTGGAAGATCGGATGGTTCGCTTTATGAACCACGATTTCAACGTGTTCGTCTGCACAACCATCATCGAAACCGGCATTGACGTTTCAAGTGCCAACACCATGCTGATCGATCACGCGGACGACTTTGGACTCGCTCAGCTTTACCAACTTCGAGGCCGAATTGGCCGAAGCAAAGAACGTGCTTTTGCTTACTTGGTCATCCCAGGGCATGAAGAAAGCCTGACGCCCATGGCCCAAAAACGCCTTGAAATTCTTCAGCGTTTCAGCGAGCTTGGCGCAGGGTTTCGAATCGCCCAGCACGACCTCGAATTGCGAGGTGCGGGAGATTTGCTCGGCAAAAGCCAACATGGACACGTTGCAGCGGTTGGCTACGATCTTTACGCGGATCTGTTGAGAGAAGCGATCGATGGCCTCAAAGGCTCATCAAACAGTTCCTACGTCGATCCGGATGTTCACTTCCCCGTCTCTGCGGTCTTAGCAGAAAGCTACATTCCCGATCTTCACGAGCGAATGAGTACCTACCAACGTTTGGCTGTGTGCTTGAGCGAGCAGGAAGTTTGGGACATCATCGGAGAATTGGAAGATCGCTACGGAGTAAGCCCGGATGAGGTCAAGAACCTTGCAGAGATGATGCTCATCAAACACCTTCTTAGAAAACTCGGATTCAGCGGCCTCGATCTGAGCAATACTCAGGCTGTTATTTCACTCGGAGAAAAACCCAATATCGAGGCACTGAACTTGGCCTCATTCGTCCAGGCCAACGCAAACCAATGGTCTTTAAGCCCCAAAATGAAGCTGACATACCGAATCGAAGACCCCAACCGCGCCATAGCTTCCATCAAATCAGCTCTAAGACACCTCCGGGAAGCTCTCCCGACGATTTGGGACACACGAGTTTAGAAGGCTTTCAGCAATTGTCTTGTACGATTGACAAAGTCAAGCGATGCGCAACGATCGCGACGAAAACGCCGCCCAGAACATCGAGGACGTAGTGTTGCTTAAACGTTAGGGTGGACAAAATGATGAGTATGGACCAACTCCAAAGGGTCATTTGAAGCATCAAAGCTTTGTGGTGACTCGCGTACAAACCTACCAAAATCGCCAAGGTAACGTGCAACGACGGAAAGCAGTTGGTGGGCTCGTCGAGCTTGTAAAGATAGTAGCGCAGGCAGTCTAATCCATCGACGAGCGAATTTTCAGGGCGCAGCATCGTGGTCGGATAAATTAAAAAAACAGCGGCGCAAATCAGCAACGAAAACAAAATCCCATAGAACAAACGCGTGTATTCAAGTGGATCCGTCGTTAATTTAAAACAAATCGGGATCATGAGATATTGAGACAAGTAGACCCAGATCCAGGCCCTCCAAAACGGAATGCTTTGATCCAGCCAGCTGAGTGTTTCGATGTGAACGGCATAAGATTTTCCGTACCAACCGCAAAACGAGTAGACAGCCATATAGCCCAAAGCTCCCCAAAAGACAGTTTTCCATTTTCGCTCCAGGGGAATGAGGGGCACAGCAGGCATTGCGAGCTTATAGGACAAAGCGTAGGGCTTGAATACTATGGGACAGTTAATTCTTCTACGCCACGGCCAATCCGTGTGGAACCAAGAGAATAAATTTACAGGGTGGACCGACGTTGCGCTCAGTGCAATGGGCATACAAGAAGCCATTTTGGCTGGACAAAAACTTGAATCCGTTGGGATCGATCACGTTTTTTGTTCTTCCCTCAAACGAGCCATCGATACAGCCAAAATTGCCCTCAGAGCCGCTCATCAAGAAAATTGTCCGATGATCCAAAACCCTGCCCTCAACGAAAGGCACTATGGAGATCTCCAAGGACTCAACAAAGCCGAAGTGGCAAAAAAGTATGGAGAGGACCAAGTCAAACTCTGGAGGCGCAGTTTTGATGTCTGCCCCCCTAACGGAGAAAGTCTGAAAGATACTTGTGCTCGGGTTCTGCCCTATTATCGAGCTCAGATCGAACCGTTGCTCCAAGCCAATAAAACCGTTCTGGTGGTCGCTCATGGAAATTCGCTTCGTGCACTGGTGAAAGAGGTTGAACAGATTTCGGATTCCGATATTATCGCGTTGGAGATTCCAACCGGAATCCCAATTTTTTATGGAGTCAAAGGATGAGCTACTTTCCGCCTACCGTCATCGAACAAACACCTCGAGGGGAACGCGCCTACGATATCTGGTCTCGACTGCTCAAGGATCGAATTATTTTTCTGGGTACAGCGATTGACGATCAGGTTTCTAACTCGATCGTAGCCCAGTTGCTTTTCTTGGAAAGCGAAGATGCTTCGAAGGATGTCACGCTTTACATCAATTCTCCGGGTGGAGTGGTCACGAGTGGTTTGGCCATTTACGATGCCATGCAATACATCCGCTGCGATGTTTCGACCATCTGCGTAGGCCAAGCCGCTTCGATGGGTGCCATTTTGCTCACGGCAGGCGCCCCAGGAAAACGTTTCATTCTGCCAAACAGCCGGGTCATGATTCACCAGCCTCTAGGAGGAGCACAAGGTCAAGCGACGGATATTGAAATTCAAGCTCGAGAGATTGTTAAAATCAAACGCACCCTCAACGAAATCATTGTAAAGCACTCTGCCAAATCTTTCGAGCAAGTTGAAAAAGATACTGATCGCGATTTCTTTTTAGGTGCTTTTGAAGCCATAGACTATGGATTGGTTGATAAAGTCGTTGAAAGACACGGAGTCAAATAATGCTATTGGGTCAAAACGGCGGAGCAGATCAATCTTGCTCTTTTTGCAGCAAGACGCAAAAGGAAGTGAAGAAACTCGTTGTGGGCCCTAGTGCCAATATTTGCGAAGATTGCATTGTTCTTTGCAGCGATATCTTGTTGGACGAAATAGGCCATCAAGAGCAACACGATGAAGAAGAGAAGCTCCTTCGGCCTGCTGAAATCAAAGCCATCTTAGACAAGTACGTCATTGGCCAAGAACATGCCAAAAAAGTCTTATCGGTAGCCGTTCACAATCACTACAAACGCATCCGAAGCAACGTCGACACCTCCGACGTTGAGCTGTCCAAAAGCAATCTTTTGCTCATAGGACCTACGGGTTCGGGTAAAACGCTGCTGGTTCAAACTTTAGCGCGCATCTTGAAGGTGCCCTTCGCCATGGCCGATGCAACGAGCCTCACCGAAGCGGGTTACGTGGGCGAAGATGTCGAGACCATGATCGCCAATCTTTTGGCCGCTGCCAACGGTGACATTGAGAAAGCGGAACGCGGCATCATCTACATCGATGAAATTGATAAAATCATCCGAAAAAGCGAAAACACGAGCATCACGCGGGATGTTTCGGGCGAAGGAGTTCAACAAGCTTTGCTGAAGCTGGTGGAAGGCACGCTCTGCAACGTCCCACCCAAGGGAGGACGAAAGCACCCCCATCAAGAATTTCTACAGGTCAATACAAGCCAGATTCTTTTCATCTGTGGCGGGGCCTTTGTCGGTTTAGACAAAATCATCGAAGCACGCGTGGACCAAAAGTCCATGGGATTTGGCGCCGCGATCCAAGTTCGGGAAGAACAAGGGAATCGCGAGTATTTGAAACAAGTACAGCCTCAGGATCTTTTGAAATTTGGACTTATCCCGGAATTTATCGGCCGACTTCCCATTGTCGCGGCTCTTGAGGATTTGAGCGAACAAACCCTCATTCAGATCCTCACAGAACCTCGGAATGCTCTAATCAAACAATACCAATATCTGTTTGAATTGGACCAAATTGGTCTTCAGTTCACCGAAGAAGCCCTTCAAACGATTGCCAAAGAAGCTTTGACTAAGAAAACAGGTGCTCGAGGGCTGCGTGGAATTTTAGAAAAAACGATGCTGGACGTCATGTTCAACGCGCCGAGCGACAAAGAGATTGCTCAAATCGTTGTCCATCAAGATGCTATTTTAAAAAAGAACTCCGTGGAAATAAGGCACCGAACTGAATTGTCTTAGCCCCAACAGGAGTACAAACATGAAAAAAGTGATTGCGATGGCTTTGGCAGGGTTTCTCTCAACCGGCGTATGGGCTCGACCGGACTCTCCGAAAGAAGCTTGTGAGACGACTTGGACACAGAACTTCGGCCAAGTCGCGTGTAGCGCCATGGCTTATCTTTACGTTTCCTCCAAAATCTCATGGCTCCAAGCGATCAATCATCGAGCGTTAATTTACCTGGGAATCGTCGGAAACAAAGCAGCGGGTGCTGGCACGCAGTGGCTAAAACGATTTCAAAAACAAAGCGCAGACTTAGATCGAAAAGATACCTAGTCCTCAAAGCCTGAGCCGGCTACTGCCACTCAGTAGCCTATCATTTCGATGATCGCTTGCTCGATTTGAGCCTCTTGCGGTAAAATCGCCGTCTCCAGAACTTTTGAGAAACCCACGGGGATATCCAGCGCTGTGACGCGACGCACCGGTGCATCCAAATACTCAAAACAAGCCTCTTGGATTTGAGCAATGATTTCACCCGATAAACCGTTAAACGAATGATCTTCGTGAACGACCAAAGCCCGGCTGGTTTTCTTGATCGAATCAGCGATTCCCTGGATATCGAGGGGTTTAATGGAGCGCAAGTCCAGCACTTCGACTTGAAAGCGCTCAGACAATCTTTCGGCAACGTTCAGTGCCATGTGAACGGTGTTTCCGTAAGTGATCAAAGTTAAGTGGCTCCCCTGTCTGCGGATACGGCTCTTTCCAAACGGCACTGCATGCTCTGGACCGAGCTTAGGCCCTTTGGCTTCGGATCGGTTATACAAATACTTGGGCTCCAAGAAAAACGTCATTCCCTCTGAACGCATGGCGGTTCTGAGGAGCCCGGCTGCATCGTCCGCAAACGAAGGATAAACCACTCGGACTCCCGGCAAGTGGCTCATCATCGCTTCGACGTTTTGAGAGTGATAAAGCCCGCCCGTAATATAGCCACCAGAGGCCAAACGAAGCACGACGTTCGGAGAAAATTGGCCGTTGGTACGCCAGTACTCATGACTCATCTCAACGATCTGCTCCATGGCAGGCCAAACGTAATCCGCAAACTCTGCGGCCTCAATCACCACTCGGATCGAAGGATTAAAACGTGTAAACCCATTCGCAGTTCCTACGATGTAATTTTCTGCCAGCGGAGCGTTAAAAACACGTCCGGATCCAAACTCCGCCAACATCCCTTTGCTCAGATTAAAAACGCCCCCCTTCTCTTTAGACGCAACATCTTGACCCCACAGAAAAGTATCTGAATTATGTCGAAACTCTTCGATTAAGGTTCGATTGATCGCTTCTCGAAGCTTTTCATCCGCTTTTTCGACCACCCCACTAAAATCACGACCCAAGAAGCAAGGAGAAGTGGCAAATTTGTGTACCGATTGAGGGCTGGGTTGCGGGGCTTTTTCAGCTTGCTCGGCAGCTTGATCCAGTTCTATCTCGACGGCTTCTTCAATCTTTTGCGCTTCTTCCTCAGAGAGCAAAGCCCGCAATTTGGGCAATGGATCGCTTCGTTTGGCTTCTTCGATTTCTTCTTTCGAGCGATAAAGCTCTTGAGCATCGGAATTCGAATGGGCTCCGATCCGAATGCACTGCGCGTGAACCATCGCAGGCCCACCGTTGGATCGAATATGCTCAACCGCTTTTTGCACAGCACGGTGAGAGTCTTCAAAATCGGTCCCATCGCAGTTCACAATCAGAAGATTTTTAAGACCTCGGTAGTTTTCCGAAACAATCACGTTGGCGCTCTGCTCCGAAGTGGGGACTGAGATACCGTATCCATTGTTTTGAATAACAAATAAAACTGGCAATTTTTCACGTGAAGCGCCGTTATAGGCTTCAAAACAGTAGCCTTCCGATGTTGAACTCTCGCCTTGCGAGCTCATGGCAATGGCGTCTGATCGATAATACCGAATCGCCCGAGCAACGCCCACGGCATGCAAGGTATGATTTCCCGTGCAGGAAGACACCGATTGAATCCCGATCGCCGGTTTTCCGAAGTGATTGGACATGTGTCGCCCACCCGAGCCAGTATCTCCGGCCTTGGACAATCCGTTCAGCATGAGCTCGAGAGGAGTCATTCCAGCCGCCAAGACCGTGGCTGTGTCCCGGTAATAGGGAAACAGAAAGTCTTTGTTGGGACGAAACTGAAGCCCCAAAGCAATCTGAATCGGCTCGTGGCCAGAACAGCGTGCATGATAGGACCAGCCCATCCCTCGACGAATGTAGCGTGCTGCGCGTTCGTCTAATTGCCGGGCCATGTAAGCTAATCGATACCACTGTGCTTTCATTGGATACTCCTGACAATTCCTTCCTGACAGCCTCTATCTCGAAGCCAGGAACAAAGGTCTGCCCTGGGAGCAAGAGCTTTGATGCACTGAATAACAATGCTGGCCGCTTGGATTGGAAACTCTGGATCTGCCTTGTTCAATTCGTCCGCAGCTTCCTGCAAAGGCCTCAGGCGTTCGCAAATCGCGGGTGAGAAATGTTCGATCCGCATCGGAGTCTCCAAACAAATCTCGCCAGACTCCAGGGCACTTTCAAACAGATCGGCAAATCCTGGATGAATTTTTAGAAGCTGCCCATGCAACTGTTCAACGGGCGCCCAATTTCCGCCTTGAGGTTTCGGCCCTAACATCAATAGGGCTCGTTGCGCCACCACGATGCTAGACGAATTGGACACCAAGAGTGACAGCGATTCGAAGACCTCGCTCACCAGTCGATTTAAATTAGGCTTTTCTTCAAAAAGCAAATAGCGAAAAGGCTTAGGCAAAATAGCTAGCATGTCGGTTTTTTCTCGAGAGGTTCTAGTACGTTGATTTGAGCAGCGGCGCCGAATTCGCCCATATCGGTCATTTGCCGGGCGCTGACCAAAACCCGAGACTCTAAGCTTGCGATGGCTTGATTATACCCATCAACCGCCTGCCCCAAATTCTTTCCAAGTTTTTGAAAGTATTCTGCCATCGTCCCCAAGCGCTGCACGAGCTCTTTTGCTTTTAACGCAATCTGCTGAGCATGTTGGTTGGAAGCTTCATGCCTCCAGCCATAAGCAATGGCGCGCAACATGGCGATCAACGTGATCGGTGTCGCTAAAATCACGGCATGCTCTGCAGCAAACTCGAGCAATTCGGGCCGACAAGCCAGTGCAGAGCTTAAGAAGCTCTCGCCTGGTAAGAACAAAACCACAAATTCAGGAGAAGATTCGAAATGCTGCCAATAGCCTTTTTTAGAAAGAAGTTGAACCTGCTTACGCAGCTGATCAGCATGTTCTTCGAAAAGCTTTCTCTGTTCTTGAACATTTTCCGTCTCAACCGCTCGCAAGTAGGCTGTCAACGGAACTTTCGCATCTACAACAATGCATTTTTTTCCGGGCAAATGAACCAATAAATCTGGGCGCAAACTTTCGCCCTCACGCCTCACACTCATTTGTTCTTGAAAATCGCAATGAGCCAGCATACCAGCCAGTTCAACCACGCGCTTCAACTGAAGTTCACCCCAACGCCCACGCGCACTTTGAGAAGTCAATGCGCGCGAAAGACTTTGAGTCTCGCTTCTGAGCAAAGAAACTTGCTGTTGCAGTGTGTGGTAAGCTACTTCACGGCTCTTCTCAAGTTCGCGCAAGTGTTCATTCAAGAACTGGAGGGACTCTTTAAAGGGAGCCAGAAAACCGGTTTGCGCTAAATTTAAGAAACTTTGATTGTTGTCCAGCAGCGCTTTGGCCGCTAGGCGACTGAGCCCAAAATAAAAAAGCAACCCCGCAACCAAAATCCCTAAAAGAAACGCGAAGGCAATAAGCAGCATTTGCATGTTGATGGTGCCGGAGGTCGGAATCGAACCGACACGCCCGTGAAGGCACTGGATTTTGAGTCCAGCGCGTCTACCAGTTCCACCACTCCGGCTTTGAGACAGAGCAGGTATTCCAAATTTGCGAGTCCGTCAAGAACAATCGAGCGGGGGTGTTCTGGATAGAGCCCCATTGCTGCTTTGCATGGATTCAATTATCTTGGTCTTTCTATGAAGTTGCTCGCCACCGTGTCCGCCTTCCTGTGCTTATCGACACTCACCATCGCGGCTTCATTGAGTTTTACTAACCTACAGGACCCGCAAACAAATCCGCTATTTGGACAACTCATCTCGGATCAGGAATTTGATCCGAATTCAAAGACACAAGCAACGGCCGCAGCCATGAGCGCATTGTTGACCTATATGGCACCAAACATTAAAAGCATACCTGATTATGCTGGTTATTTTTCAGGAAATTGCTCGGTATTCTTTGACAACACAAGCATCCATCAAGTGAATTGCAACATCATTCCTGTGGCCATTGTATCCGTCAATGAGACACAGCAATTCAATTCGCCCATCCGTTTGCCTTATCAATATGCGACTCAGATTACTCAAAGTCATATTTTATTGGCAGGCCTATTGGCTGATTGGACACGAAAAATTGCTCAAAAGTTGGAACAGTTTGAGGTCAGCCTGTTTGAAAAGGCCCCGACTTGTACGATATCCGAGAGTATCACAACCACTCAAAATTCAACAGCGACGGATACTTGGGTTGCAACACCAACGTCTTCCCCTTCTCAGCTAGCATCCACGAGTAACACTCAAAAAAATTCCAATACGTTAAGCGAATTAGTATCTCACACACTTTCGTCTTCGAAAAGCGCTACAAGCACACGAAATCAATCATACAGCACAAGTATCATTGATTCAAACAGCCACACTAATTCCAAAAGCAATACAACGTTGCATAGCGATTCAGTGTCACGATCACAGTCAGATTACCCAATTTGCTCTCTCAACCTGTATGCCGATGCCACGAGCCAACCTGCCAGGTACCTTGTGATAGGAAGTGCTTCGAACTCGACAGTGACTGATTTATGGACAGGGTTAGCATGGGAACAGATTGGCTCTGAACTGGCAATGACTTGGCTACAAGCTCAGGATTATTGCGCATCGATATCAAAAGGAGGATTCACAGACTGGAGATTACCGGGCATCACTGAACTGCAGTCCTTGGTCGATTACACCGTAGGCAATCCTGGTCCGACCATGGATGCCACGGCATTTCACAATACTCCCGTGAGCCAAACTTGGACCTCTGTTCAAAGCGCAGGCAACAGTGGGTACTCTTGGGCCATTGATTTTGCACTGGGTCAAATATCGTCTGATACAGACAACAATCCCAAAGCGGTTCGATGTGTCCGAGGAGACTCTGTCATTTTGCTGAATCGATATACAGATGAAGATGGCTATCCCTTGAACAATCAAAGCACTCAAGTTCGAGACGTATTATCCGGTTTAACTTGGGAACGAATACTCTCGGCGTCTTATGTCACTTGGAGTGCAGCTCAAGCGTACTGTCAAAATCTTACCCTGGGCGCAACCAGTTGGCGATTGCCAACCATTAAGGAACTGACCAGCCTCATCGATTATGATTGCTATTCACCGGCAATCAATCAAACCGCGTTTCCGATGCCTACTTCCAACTTCTTCTGGTCATCCACTCCATTCATGGATACATCTGGGAACGGTTGGATTGCAAGTTTTGCCTACAACGGGTTGGTTGAATACGACAATACAGTTGGTGACACCAATCACGCGCTTTGCGTTCGAGATTCCACCTGGGCATCTGAGGCTTATGCAGATGCGACCCATCAAACAGACCGATATGTCATCGCTGGCAATGATCCTGAGGCTGTTGTGACCGACACCTTCACTGGACTGATGTGGGAACAAACTTCTTCACCGAAAGCGATGACTTGGGAAAATGCTTCTTCGTATTGTGCCGGCTTGGTTAAAGGGAATTATGGGTGTTGGAGGTTGCCAACACCACAAGAGTTGCAATCATTAATTGATTTTACACTTTCCAATCCAGCGATTGATACGACTGTATTTTTTAATACACCATTAAACCCGTTTTGGGCTTCGGCAATTTACGCAGGCACAACAACAGGTGCATGGAGTACGAACTTCGCTTCTGGATATACGGATGGTGGGTACAGCAATACCAACTACAACATTCGATGTGTGCGCAAAACAAGTGTAGATCCAGCTGTTCGCTACACAAACGAAAATGGAAACCAGTTAACCAGTCAAGATGTCCAAGTAAAAGATCAAATAACGGGACTGATTTGGCAACGTGCTGAGGCTAATGGATTTTTTTCATGGGATGCTAACGCAACAGGTTCAGCTCAGGGTTACTGCCAAAATCTTGTGATTGAACGTCGAGGAACAGGTGATTGGTGTCTACCTACTGCTAGACAATTGGCTAGTCTTGTAGACTATTCGATTGCTAATCCTGGTCCTACGATCAACATGACAGCATTTCCAGATACTGCGCAAAATGGATATTGGTCTTCAACCAGATATACTGCCTCTTTGGGTAGTGCATGGAACCTCTATTTCGCTCATGGTGCTTTGATTTTTCTCGGTACGAATAGAGTTTGCAATGTTCGCTGCATTTTATGTAACAGCGCTACAAGTAACAACGGCATGTGGTCACCACTGGCTTATGAGGACGCCACCAATCAAACTGCACGCTACTCTGTTTCAGGCACGACTCCAAATGCTATCGTTACGGATGATTTCACGGGCCTGATGTGGGAACAGCAGGTCTCTAGTTCGACTTATTTTTGGAATGCTTCTGCTCCAGCGGGGTCAGCTCAGGCTTATTGCACGAACTTGGCGAAGGGCGGATATCTGGATTGGAGGCTGCCGACTCACCGAGAGTTCTGGGCAATTACCGACTATACTATTGCTGTGTCTCCGGCCATTATGAGTTCCGTGTTTCCTGGTACTCCTTCAAGTAAGTTCTGGACAGCAACCAGGCTGCTCAACACTGACAACAGCACGTGGTACATTGATTTCTTGGATGGTTCAACCTATTTCGATCTGAGTAACATCGGTTATAAAGTGAGATGCGTTCGCGGTTCTGTAGTTAGCATTTCAAACAGATATCAAGATTCTCATGGCAATCAATTAACGGATTTGAGCACGAAAGTGCTCGATATGTTCACTGGATTCGTTTGGCAACGTAGAATTGCGCCACAAGTTCTTCCCTGGAATTCAGCTCCTGAATCAGCAAAATCATATTGCCAAAACCTGGTGATCGAAGAATACGGCGCTAGTTCCTGGAGTCTGCCAACTGTCAAGCAGTTAAATAGTCTGGAAGACTATTCAAAATACAATCCTAGTATAAACAATACGGTTTTTCCGGGTCCAATCACAAATTATCACGTTTGGTCATCAACGCCTTTGGTGCGCAATCCAAATTATGCCTGGCTTCCCTTTTTTGGAACTGGGAATGGTGGCTCTTACGGTCTTCTTCCCAATACCTATCTTGTACGCTGCATTCTCAACTCCTCAGCCCCGCCGAACAACGGCATGTGGTCACCGCTGGCTTATCAAGATGCAACCAACCAAGTTGCACGCTACTCTGTTTCAGGCTCAAGCCCAAACACCATCGTTACCGATGATTTCACCGGACTGATGTGGGAACAGCAGGTTTCGCCATCCACATACCTTTGGAATGCCTCTGCACCCGCGGGTTCGGCTCAGGCGTATTGCACCAGTCTGACGAAGGGCGGATATGCGGATTGGAGATTGCCAAGTGTTTCGGAATTGCAATCATTAGTAGACTATACAATATACAGCCCCGCCATCAACAGCGCAGCATTTCAAGGCGCAACTGGCTATTTTTGGACGAACTCGTTGTGGGACCTAAGATTTAGCAATGCCGGTATTATTGCACCAGATGGTGGACTCCGAAACGTGCGTTGTGTACGAGGATCTACGTATTTTCCCGCAACCCGCTATGTTGATGAAAACGAAAATATTTTGAGCAACTCCAGTCTTCAAGTTAAAGACTTGGTAACCGGGTTAATATGGCAACGAAGAACAGCGTCTGCTTTGCTGCAAGGGTCTTCTCAAACATACTGCCCAAATTTAGTGGTTGGCAACCAAGGGGCAGGAAGCTGGCGTTTGCCAACAACAAAAGAACTAACTTCACTGTTCAATACTTCCATAACGGGCAACGCTCCAAGAACCGATATAGTTGCCTTTTTTGACACACAAACAGGCCCATATTGGACCTCAACACCGGGAATTGGGAGCGGCTTGTCCGAATTCTGCGTTTCTTTCGGCAGCGGCAACATTGTAGATTTTTCGTACAATAATATGCTTGGAACGGCGCACGTCCGCTGCATCCTCAATGCCTCTGCACCCGCAAATGATGGCATGTGGTCGCCTCTGGCCTACGAAGACGCTACCAATCAAACCGCGCGCTACTATATTTCAGGAACTTCACCCAATGCGATTGTTACGGATGATTTTACCGGACTGATGTGGGAGCAAACCGGCTCCAGCGTTCCTCTTACTTGGAACGCGACTTCAGTGCCAGGTTCTATCCAAGCCTACTGTGACAATCTCAACAAAGGAACTTATCTTGATTGGCGAGTGCCCAACATCGTTGAATTGCAGTCTTTGGAGGACTACACACTTCCGTCTGCAGGTCCGACCATCAACCAAGTAGTGTTCCCAGGAACTCAGATCGGTTGTTACTGGACATCGATTCCTGCGCCAGGAACTTTGGTTCCATGGCATGCGAGTTTTGGTGCAAGTTCCAACTATGGCGGTGCGGTCTGCAATCCTTTGACGCAAGGAGATTGTGTTGTTTCTCCAGGGTATGCAAGATGTGTCCGTGGCGGCAAAGAATCGGTCTCGAATCGATATGCGGATGAATTTGGAAACCCCTTTAATTCTACCAGCACGCAAATTAGCGACCAGGTGACAGGGCTGATATGGCAGCGTACCCAAGCAGCAACAATATACAACTGGAGTGCAGCTCAAGGGTATTGTCAAAACTTGGCTCTTGCAGGACAGCTTTGGCGGTTACCCAGTATTAAGGAGCTGACCACCTTAGTCAATTACACGATCGCTTCAGGACCCATGATTCATGTAGAAGCTTTCCCGGGTACGCCAAGTGCACCTTTTTGGTCCTCTACAACAACACCAGGGGGATTACCGTGGAACGTTTTTTTCTCCAACGGTTTCGTTTGTGGCGGCATTCCAGGATACAATAGTTATCATGTTCGCTGCGTACGTTGATCATTATAACGATGCGCGCGTCCAGTCTCACTGGCATCCACTCACAAAAAGTTTTTGAATTTGCTCAGGATCAAGTTGTGTCAGCTTGACAGGTGACCGCTTTGATATTCGATTTGCTGAGGCCATCACGGATAATGGTCTTGAGTTCGGTCTCAAGAAATCGGCTAGCAAGAAGAACCATCCTTTTGAAAGATTGTTCATGGAATTGTGCATCAAACATCGTTACACAAGACCCTACCGCCCGCAGACGAACGGTAAAGTAGAGCGCTTTTGGAAGACGTTGAATGAGGACCTGATTGAAGGAACCTATTTTGAATCCATTGATTCTTTAAAAAAAGAGCTTTTTGAGTATTTATTATACTACAACAAGTTGCGTCCTCATTAGGGATTAGCAGGGAAGACCCCAGAGGAATTTGCCAACTCTTGTCAACGAATTACTTGACATCTACAGGAATGACGATGTTCTAGTGCGGCAAGAAGTCTATTGAAATTTCAACATCCTGAACTGCTCGCCCGAGGCGGTCCCAAATACTGGCCCATTGCGGTACCTGAGGCGGTGCTTCAATCCAAAGCGTCGATGGCTTTTGAGACTCAAGCCGGTATAAGGCAGCGAAAAGCCCATGAGCATAACCCTCTGGATCGCTGGGCAAACGCTCAACGAGCCTACCGCGATATTCAGCTTCCGAATAAACCAGCAACGCTGTATCCGAAGCAGCATTCTGAAGTTCAGCGCTTGCCACAATACGCATCTCGGAGATCAACGGAGCGTAGTGTTTATCCATTCGACCCGGCGAACCTTGAGAACCTTTTGCCAAATCAAACGCGTAATCGGAAAGCTTTAAGGCTCCTAGCCTCAGGACACGAGGTGGATTTTGACTAATATCCACAACGGTTGACTCCAGTCCAAATAAACAGGGCCCGGCATCCAAAACCGCATCAATGTGCTCTCCAAGGGTCAACAGAACATGATCCGCTATGGTACTGCTCGGACGCTGAGAACGATTCGCACTCGGCGCCACCACCGGTCCTCCGACCTGCCTCAGCAATTCGAGCGCCACCGGATGCGCTGGCACTCGAACAGCTACTCGATCCAGTCCTCCCGTCGCCAAACTCGGCACAAGCTCAGACTTTGGAGCCACCAAAGTCAAAGGCCCAGGCCAATAACGCTTTGCCAAATCCCAAAATAACCCTTCTTGTTCTGCACTCAAAACAAAAAGTTCTCGAGCCTGTTGAATGGAAGCCACATGCTCGATCAGTGGGTTATAAGCCGGTCGGCCTTTTGCTTCAAAAACCCTTCGGATGCTCGACTCCGAAAGCCCATTCGCCCCCAAACCATAAACCGTCTCGGTTGGAAATGCGACCAGGCCGCCTTGGTTGATGATTCGCGCTGCCCGCTGAATATTCTCGGCGTTGGCTAATAATCGTTCACAGAGCATACTCTTCTCCACCAAGCCTCTTTCTGAAACCAAGTCCTCTGCCTTTTCGCGTACTGGCGATGCCTTCGAAACACCCGTTCTTTTGCTTCCCCTAAGCTGATCTCGCCATCCAAATACAAGAAAGCTTCGCAATAGCCAGGCGTTTTTAAACGCAAAGCCGGATCGTCCTCTGCCAAGTAACTCCTCAAAGCCAGAGCTTCCTCAGCAAGGCCGTCTAAAAACATGCGTTCCACTCGCAGCCTTAAGCGTGCATCTAAATCAGCCACGCTGGGCCAAAGCAAAACCCATGCAGCCTGCACCCTGGGTTCTCGCTGCCAATCCGTTGTCCTCAAAGCACTGGGACACCGACCCGACATCTCCAAGACTTCTAAGGCTCGCAGAGTTCGAATTCGATCGGTTGGCTGAATCACAGCCGCGCTGTGTGGATCACGTTCCAAGAGCCTGGCATACAAGGACTCCTGCCTTTCTTGCTCAAGCCTCTGACGGATCAATGGATCCGATGCTAAAACATCTTCCAAACCAAAGCGCCAAGCTCTCAAATACAGGCCCGTTCCCCCGACCAAAATCGGTCTTTTCCCCCGTCCTTGAATTTCTCGAACGAACGCATCGGTATCTACAATAAATTGACCGGCACTGTAGCGAACGCGAGGATCCAATCGCTCGAATCCGTGATGGCGAACTTGAGCGTAATCTTCCTCGCTGGGGCAAGCGGTCCCAAGGCCCATGCGCTGAAAGATTTGGCGGCTATCTGCGCAAATGAGCTCACCTTCTTGCTCTTGCGCACATTGCAGCGCCCAAGCACTCTTTCCGCATCCCGTAGGCCCAGCGATGACCAGAGGTTCTAAGGACGATGAAACCATTGAGCCATTTCTCGAAAAGGAATTGCGTGCACCACCGGGCGACCGTGAGGACAATGAGCGGCGTAATCAACGACGTCCAGTTGGTCCAAGAGCGCTTGAATTTCATCGACTCGAAGCCTTTGGCCAGCCCGAACAGAAGTATGACAAGCAATCTGAGCGCAAACATGGTCAAAAAAAGCGGTGAGGCTATCGGGTCGATCGCTTTGAGCCAAATCCGACAAGGTATCGCGCACAATCTCTGCAACCCATTCGCTATCCACTCCCATGGGCGCGGCTTTAATCAGCGCTTCTTGCTCTCCAAAAGGCTCCACCTCAAACCCAAAAGGCAACCATTGGTCTTTCTTTTCAATCAAGGTGTTCATCTCAGCAGGGCTGAGCTTCAAAGAAACGGGAAACAGCAAAGGCTGTGACGGAATTTGATTTTCACGTGCCTGCTGACACACTCGCTCAAAAACCACTCGTTCGTGTGCAGCATGCTGATCCAACACCACCAAAGACGATTCGGATGCCAGCAGCAAGTAAGTCTGATCCACCTGACCCACCACTCTTAAATCCGCGTATCGGAGAGCTCCTCCAAGTGTATGCTGCGCCGGTTTTGGAACTTGGGCTGCAACGGGTCTTGAGACCGCAGGGGGAGTCGGTACGGAAGAACGATCAGGTTGTGCCAAAGTTGGGGCTTCTGGCTCTGGTTGTAATTCAAAATGATAGGCCGAGGGCTCTGTTCGAAGTTCGTACACACGCTGAGGCTGTTCACGCTTGAGCCATGGAGTCGTAGCCAAAAAATCACTCAACAGCCGAATCAAATGGCTCTGAACCCGAGAGGCTTCGGAGAAGCGCACTTCAAGCTTTTGCGGATGGACGTTGACATCGACCACTTCGGGGTCAATGTCCAAATTCAGCACGCAAATGGGGTGCCTTCCCACCTCCAACAAGGTCCGATAGGCGACTTTGATGGCTTGGACCAATTGCCTATCTCGAACGTAACGATTGTTGACATAAACATAGACCCCAGAACTGTCTTTCCGGGTTGCCAAAGGAGCCACAAGGTACCCAGATAGCTTCAGTAAATCCGTCTGAGCTTCGATGGGGTAGAGATACTCTCGACAATCGTCTCCCAGACAACTCAACACGCGTTCGATCTGGCGTTCAGGCGAATTCGCTACACGGGCATCGAGTTTGAGCTTCGCATCCACTTGAAAACGAAACCCTACTTCCGGATGCGACAGCGCAGCCTCTCGAACCACATTCTCGACGGCTCCACTCTCCGAACGTGGTGTTTTTAAAAATTTCAAACGTGCAGGCGTGTTGTAAAAAAGAGATTCGACTTCCAAGCGTGTTCCCACGCTGCCTCCCGACTCACCCAAGTAGGTCGTTTTCCCGCCTTCGCAAATAACCTGGGTCGCCAAGCTCTGCCCAGCCATTCGCGTTGTCAGGGTCACTTTGCTGACGGATGCAATCGAAGCCAGTGCCTCCCCTCGAAAACCGAAAGAAGTCAGCCGAGACAAATCGCTGACAGACTTGATTTTACTCGTCGCATAACGCGAAAAACAAAGAAGCGCATCATCGCTTGCCATGCCCGAGCCGTTGTCCAAGATAACGAGCTTGCGCACCCCTCCCTCTTCGATTTGGACATCAATTTGCGTGGCCCCTGCATCTAAGGCATTTTCGATCAACTCTTTGGCTACCGAAGCGGGTCTTTCCACCACTTCTCCAGCGGCAATTTGATTGGAAGTTACTTCATTTAATACTTGTATTAAGCCCATTGAGTCCTACCAAATAGCCTATGATGAACGATTCTCAAAGACCGTCTGGCTGGAAATCTTCAACGCACACAGCGGACATAGTTGAGACCACTAATACTAGTCGTGAAAGCACTGCCAGCATTGAAAACGACATACCATACGTTGGATGGAGACAAAGCCTTGGAAGTTGATGACCAAAACCAATTCGCTGGCTCGCCCGAAAACACGGTGGTGTCCATCATGAGGCTGGCATAGCCCTTACTGTAATCCACGATTGTCTGCAGCTCGCGAAGAGTCGGCAAACGCCACCCGGCTCCAGAACCTCCGAGACTAAGCGCACCGCAATAGTTAATGGCATTCGGCTGAGTGTACGTTGTTCTAGACGCCACCTTCTGCCAAATCAAGCCGGTCACGTTATCTGTCACTGTACCGGCTGCTCGTCGAGGTCATTTGATAACCCGAATAAGGGTCACTCGCGGACGTCCGCACAAACCAAGCATATCCATTCCGCGCAATGGCAACCGAAGCAAAGACCATCGGCGTTGTACCGGCGATTTGCTCCCACTGTATAGCCATCAGCGTATCACTTACGACTCCGTTCGAAACTGTATAGCGATCCGTTTGATTCAGCGCATCGCTGTAGGCACCTGTTCTACGGTCCCAGGCCGCTCAAAGCCGATGCTGGCTCAAAACCTGGCCAACAATCTACACGCTCAACAAATGCATCAAAAAACACCGAGCAATTGAGCTCGAAGGGCAAGCGATATCCGGTACTTGACTTCACCTGATTCGCAATCCGGTTTAAAAGCGCTCGAACGGCTGTTTGACCCTGATTCCGTGTCGAAAGATTTTGGAAATGCCGGTGAAAATGATCTCCAAAATCCCTATTGATCGAAAACTGAGCCAGAACTCCGAAAGAAAAACAAAGCATCCAAGCAAACTGAAACATTTAATACCCTCGATTGGCGCAAATGATCCGAATGAGTTCTCCAAGGTGGTTCAGAGCAATATCCTGAGGCATGGCATTTCTCTTAAAGGGCTGTATCCACTTTTGAGGCAGAGGAAGTTCAGCCTTGGCACAATGACCTTTCCACAAAGACCAACCCAAAAGCCCCAGATCAACTCCCGCCTTCACAAAACTGATATAACCCAATGCCAAAGGAATCCCCTCTGCGATTCCTTGCAAAGCATCGTTTTCCTCAGCGCTTTCTGAAGAAAAGCGAATCGCCGCCAACAAAGCAGCCAAAGCTTCCCCTCCGCTCATCGCTCCTAAGAACACTTTGTCTTGGAGCTCCAAGGGAGGACGAGCCAGCACAACTCCAACCCAAAAGGCGCTTAGCGTCCCAGCGACCCCACCGACTAAAGCTTTGCAAGAAACCTGTGGACTTTGCTGCAAAGCGCGCAAACCGCCCAGAAGGACATTCATGCCGTATTCGGCTAAAATAAAGGCATAGTACTTAGGCTCGTATTCTTCGAACAAAGCTCCATAGCGTTCCACATACTCAGCATTGGACTGGGTTGAACGCCAGCGTTCTTTCACATAGCGAGCATCAAAACGACTGGGCCAAAGCTCCCAAGCAATCCGGCCCATCACGCTCAAACAACCTGCCCAAGAAGCGAAACCCACTGTTTTTTCAAGCCCATTCCCGAGTCGCAACAAAGTTGTTGAAAATTCGGCAAGAGGGGAAATAAATAATAAAACCGGCAAGACTCCGAAGCCCGGAAAATGCACTTTGGCATCGCCAAAATAACGAGCAGAGGCAATATGAACCAATTCAAAGCCTCCAATAATCAACCAATTGCCTAAAATTGCCCCGTCGAGATACTGAAAGGCCCCATCTCCCAGCGAGATTTGCAGAGGGCTGTCCAGCCAATCCAGCGGCTGCGTCGAAAACTCTCCCGAACCTTGGCAAGAAATCAGACGCGATACCGAGGCAAGACGGGAGCCTTGCGTGACCCCAGTCGGTGATAGAACCGCCAAAGCAGCGATACTGCTAACCTGAGCCACCGAAAGCGATGCCTCGACTACTGCAGGGCTGATCACGCTGGCAGGAGCGGCTGTTTGCCATTCGAAAGGATCCGCCCATTCAGAAACAAAGGCATCGCATTCGATCTCTTCAACGGCGGCGAAAGCAAATCCGGCGCTTAAACTTCCTAAAAAAACGAATAATTTGGGATATTTCATGATTGATGAACCTAAATCAAATAACAATTCTGGGAGAGCTATACCTTTGGGGAATGAATGGCAAGTTCGTCGCTTTTCATACAGGGCGATCCCCTATATAAGACGACCCCGTGAGGGGTTCAGGTGCCACAGCCCAGCCAGAGGAGGTTGCTGAAAGCAACAGACGCTGGGCTGGGTTTAGGGTTATGGGGATTACGGGTTATTGGTTATTGGTTGTGGGTTATGGGTTATTAGGGTTTGGGTTATCTAGGCTATGAGAGCGGTTTCGGTCCTATGCAAGACTTGCATAACCTGCCGTATCGTCGCAAGGAGGCGTAGCCGACAAAGCAATCCATTCCCCGATCCACAAAATGGTATGCACATCCTCACCCATCAGGATTAAAATCACCTAACCCGTAATCCCCATAACCCCAAACCCAGCCCAGCGTCTGTTGCTTTCAGCAACCTCCTCTGGCTGGGCTGTGGCACCTGAACCCCTCACGGGGTCGTCTCTTACACATAGGGCAATCGCAAAGTCGGATTCTCATAGGAGTTCACACTGACCCTGCAGACAAACGGCTGACTTCGCTAAGCAGCTTTTGTCTTGACTCATCACCTGGGGGCAAACTTGAGCCTTGCAGTCCGGTTTTGTTTCGTGTTTGTTCCAAGCTTTCAGCTTGCCGCCTTGATGGCAGGAACAGCACTTGAGCGGCGCCAATTCACAGTCGGCATTCTTTTTACAATCCGAAGCGAACATCGAAAAGCCCACGATGGCCAACAGAGCCACACAGATCTTTGAATCGCGTTTCATCCATTCAAAAACTACCACCCGCGTTCCGCAACAAGCAAGGTGAATCGCTATGAAATTGGAAATATCACTCCATTTGGGCTCAAGAGTCCGCTTGACAAGTGCAGGGAACCCTGAGAACAAAGGTTCGGATGCGCAATTTCGAGAGGCCACTCACGCAACATATGAAGGCCGATGGTGAAACCATTGAGTTTGAGGAATACCTTCAGTTGGGGGGCTATCAAAGCTTAGAGAAGTTTGCGCATCTCGCTCCGGCATCCATCACCCAACTTATCTGCGATTCGGGTTTGATGGGGCGAGGAGGAGCCGGATTTAGCACCGGTTTCAAGATGAAGGCTGTGCCCATGGGAGACCAGGCGCCCTCTCAAAAGTACCTCATCTGCAATGCGGATGAAATGGAACCTGGAACCTTCAAAGATCGTTGGTTACTGGAAGGCAACCCGCATCAGCTTCTCGAAGGCATGATGGTGGCAGCTTATGCCATTCAAGCTTCGGTGGCCTACATTTTTATCCGAGGCGAATACAAGTTGGCGATCCGCCGGCTTGAGCAAGCGGTTCACCATGCCTATCAAAACGGCCTCTTGGGCAAGGGACTGGATATCTTTGTCCACCCAAGCGCTGGGCGCTATATCTGCGGAGAAGAAACCGCTCTCATCAACGCCCTGGAAGGCAAACGAGCCATTCCAAGAGCCAAGCCTCCTTACCCTCAAACCATCGGACTCTGGGGCAAACCAACCTTGGTCAACAACGTCGAGACGCTCTCGAACTTTTCTCACATCGTAAACCGGGGTCCTGAGTGGTTTCAATCGCTGTCACGAGGCATCGATGCTGGCACCAAGATTTACGGAGTCAGCGGTAAAGTCAAGAATCCAGGTGCCTGGGAACTTCCCATGGGCACCACGGCTCGTGAGTTGATTGAAGTCCATGCAGGGGGCATGCAAGAGGGTCATGAGTTGGTTGCTTTTCTTCCCGGCGGAGCTTCCACCGATTTCTGGCTACCCGAACGCCTGGATACTCCCATGGATTTCTCATCGACAGCCCAACTGGGAACTCGGATGGGAACCGGGACTCTGGTTGTCCTAGACAACCACACCTGCCCCATCGGCATGCTCTTGTCCCTTGAAAAATTCTTTAAGCAAGAATCTTGCGGTTGGTGTACTCCCTGCCGAGAAGGACTTTCTTGGATCGCCGAAATTCTTTCGGCATTTGAAAGAGGAGAAGGTCAAGAATCGGACCTCGCTCAGCTTAAACGTCACGCAAGACTGCTTGGACCCGGAAGCACTTTTTGCGCACTCGCTCCTGGGGCCGCCTCTCCCTTAAACACCGGACTCAAAATCTTTGAGCCAGAGTTCCACCGACACCTAAAAGAAAAGCGATGTCCCTATGGTCACCATCTTCATTGACAATCAACCTTACGAAGTCAAACCCGACCAGAATCTGCTCGATGCAGCCGTTTCCAACGGCCTAAATTTGCCATATTTCTGCTGGCATCCAGCACTCGGTTCCGCAGGGGCCTGTAGACAATGCGCGGTTCAGCATTTTAAAGATGAAAACGACACGCAAGGTCGAATGGTCATGTCTTGCATGACTCCGGTCACCGAAGGCGCACGATTTTCCATCGAACATCCGACCTGCAAATCCTTTCGAGCGGATATCAGCGAGTGGATGATGATCAATCATCCTCACGACTGCGCAGTGTGCGATGAAGGAGGAGAGTGTCACCTTCAAGACATGACTCAAATGACGGGTCATAATCAAAGACGCTATCGATTCAAAAAGCGAACACACCTGAATCAAGATTTGGGTCCGCATATTAACCACGAGATGAATCGATGCATCACATGCTATCGCTGTGTCCGCTATTACCGCGACATCGCTGGCGCAGAGGACTTGCATGCATTTTCCTCGGGAAACCGCGTCTATTTTGGACGTATGGAAAGTGGGACTCTGGAAAGCGAGTTCAGTGGCAATTTGGTCGAGATTTGCCCGACCGGAGTGTTTACAGACAAACACTTTAAGGCTCAGCATACGCGAAAATGGGATTTGCAAACCGCTCCCTCTGTCTGTCAGCAATGCTCGCTTGGATGCAACATCAGTCCGGGTGAACGACTCGGTATCTTGCGACGAGTTCAAAATCGATTTCATCCGGAAATCAACGGTTATTTCCTTTGCGACAAGGGACGTTTCGGGCATCAATTTGTGAACGACTCTCATCGAGTACCCGTTCAAAGCCCTACGCCTCCTCTGTCTCAAGATTCCAACTGCATGGGAATCGGAAGTCCGCGGGCTTCCTTGGAAGCAAACTACGCTCTTTGGAAAATGGTCGGAGCTGAAAATTTTTATTCCAGCGAAACCGATGACGTTTTCGATCTCAGCTCTCGGATGATCGAAATCCTATCCCAGCACCCTTCCACAGCCTCTCTGGAAGACGTTCGATGTGCGGATCTCATTCTGGTGCTTGGAGAAGATGTGACCCAAACCGCTCCCATGCTCGCTTTGGCGATTCGACAGAATTTTTATCATCAGTGGCAAAGCAAGGCTGCCAGCCAGGGAATTCCTCCTTGGAATGACCTTGCCATTCGAAACGCAGAACATGAGCTCGCCCCTTTGCTGTACTTGGCGCTGGAGACCCCTAGCAAAATCGATTCCTTGGCTTATCAACACATCGGAATCGACCCAGAAGCCATTCGGAATTGGATTCCTGTGCTTTTGGCTGCTCAAAATCCGGTAATCATTGCCGGGGCTTCACTGGGGCCAGCCTCGTTGATTGAAACGGCTTTTGAACTGTGCAAACTGGCACCTCACAGCAAGCTCAGCTTCGTCTGGCCGGGTGTCAATAGCGCCGGACTGGCTCTGCTTCATCCTAAACGCCTCAGCCAAGCCCCTCTCGATCGGCCCGCTCTTATTTTAGAGGCCGATCTGAAACCCGCTCAACGGCAGCGACTGAGCACTTTCACCGTCATTGACTTCTTAGAGTCTGAAACCACGGAATCGGCCCATCAAAAACTAGGATGCGCCAGTTTTGCAGAAGCCACCGGTTCTTTTGTGAATAACGAACTTCGGGCTCAGCGCTCGTACGCCGTTTTCCAACGCCGTCATCCAAGACCCGAAAGCTGGCGCATTGTCCGAGATTTAGCCGCTTTGACCTGGCAGAACATCGATGAACTGAGCCAGGATTTGAGAAAAGACTTCCCCGTCTTTGAAGCGTTTTACCAGACACTTCACCCCGCTTTGTTCCGCATGAACCATCAAAAAATCGCGCGTCAAAGCTTGGAGTGGAGCGGTCGAACGTCCATCAACGCCGACCTCAGCGTTCATGAAAAAGCTCCCTCACCAGACCCCGATTCTCCCCTTTCGTATTCCATGGAAGGCTATCATGGCAACACACCCAGCGACCTTGCTTCCTACTATTGGAAACCGGGCTGGAATTCCGTCTCTGCTTTGAACAGTCTGTCTCATGCGACTCGTGGAGTGAAACTAAAGCCGCTATGCTGACGTTTTTAACCCCCCTCTGCATTTTAGCCGCCCCCATTACCATCGCTTCGCTGTTGGTTTGGGGAGAACGGCGATTGCTGGCCCTGTTTCAAGAACGCCATGGCCCGAATCGTCTGGGACCCTTGGGGCTTGGGCAATTGCCAGCCGATGTTTTAAAGATGTTCTTCAAGCAAGACTGGGTTCCTCCCTTTGCCGATCAAGCGATTTTTATTTTGGCTCCAGCCATCATCATGGCCACCACTTTGTTGTCGTTTGGGGTCATTCCTTTGGCACCCAACTGGGTGGTTTGGGACTCAGAGAACGGTCTTTTGGTATTTTTCGCTCTATCTTCTCTGGGAGCCTACTCGGTCGTGTTGGCAGGTTGGTCATCCAACAATAAATACGCTTTACTGGGAGGACTTCGTGCTTCTGGCCAGATGCTTGCTTACGAAGTCTTCATGGGACTTTCTGCTATGGGCGTTGCCGCACGAGCAGGATCTTTTAATTTAACCAAGATTGTCGAATCCCAGCAAGGATGTTGGAACATCATCCCGCAGATTTTGGGATTCTTCATCTTCTACATCGCTGCTTTGGCGGAAACACATCGAACCCCTTTTGACTTAGCGGAAGCCGAAAGCGAACTAGTGGCTGGCTTTCACACCGAATACAGCGGGCTAAAATTTGGAATGTTCTTTGTGGGAGAGTACATTGGCCTGACCTCGATGTCAGCCATGATGACTTTGCTCTTTTTAGGCGGCTGGAAAGGCCCTTGGTTGCCGCCGGCTCTTTGGTTTTTTCTGAAGACGGTCTTTTTGATCGGAACTTTTATTTTGGTTCGTGCCACGCTTCCACGCCTGCGATACGATCAGCTGATCATTTTAGGTTGGAAATATCTAATGCCGCTCGCCCTTCTGAATCTTTTTGCCACAGCCGGAGTTCTCGTATGCTCAGCATCTTAGAAGGCCTCTGGATCGTCTTCAAGCATATTTTTAACAAGCCAGTCACGATTCTATATCCAGAACAAAAGCCCAAGCTCGCCCCTCGCTATCGTGGGCGCATTGTTCTCACGCGAGATCCCGATGGCCAAGAACGTTGTGTCGGCTGCTACCTGTGTTCGAGCGTCTGCCCGGTGGAGTGCATTAGCCTGGAAGCCGCACAAGACGAACAAACCGGCAGACGCTTTGCCAAAACATTTCGAATTAATTTCTCTCGGTGCATCTATTGTGGTTTTTGTGAAGATGCTTGCCCAACGGCTGCGATTCAGCTAACGCCAGACTTTGAAATGGCGGAAATGAAGCGCGAAAATATGGTTTATGAAAAAGAGCACTTGCTTATATCGGGAGAAGGCAAGACTCCGGGATACAATTATTACAAGGTCTCCGGCCTCGCCATTGAAGGCAAAGGCAAGGGCTTTGGACAAGACGAAGAAGCCCCCATTGATATTCGGAGCCTCATGCCATGACACTTTGGTTTTATTTTAGCTCTAGCTTAGCGATTCTAGCAACGCTTCTATCAATACTCTCGAAGCATGCAGTGCACGCGTTGCTGTATTTCGTGTTATCCATTTTGAGCTTGGCGATGACGCTTCAAGAGCTTGGAGCTTCGTTCGCAGCGGTTTTGGAAGTAATGATCTATGCCGGCGCAATCATGGTACTGTTTGTTTTGGTGGTGATGCTGCTCAATCCCAATCGCGAATTGCAACACAGAAATCTGCTGGCGCCGGCTTTCTTGGCTGCGGCCCTCCTGTTTGAGCTTTTGTTCAAAAAAGTTTCGGTCTCGCCAGGACCTCTTCATCCGATGAATCACCCTCCATGGCTGGCGTCGATTTTCCGAGATTATGGAACTTTGGTTGAATTGAGCTCCTTTGTTCTTTTAGCGGGTCTCTTGGTTGCTTTTCGGGTCAGTCGCAAATGAACAGTATTTTGATCGTCTCCAGCATGTTATTTACCCTCGGGGTCTTCGGCATTTTAGTGCGTCGAAGTCTTTTGTTCATCCTACTCAGCCTTGAAATCATGCTGAACGCAGCGGCTTTC
The DNA here is from genome assembly GCA_016000045.1 of Myxococcaceae bacterium. Lineage (NCBI taxonomy): Bacteria > Pseudomonadati > Myxococcota > Myxococcia > Myxococcales > Myxococcaceae > Myxococcaceae bacterium. The sequence goes on from JAECQY010000005.1 coordinate 67,440, forward strand.
GCATTTGTTGGGATCTCAACCCTACAAGGCAACCCAGAGGGTCAGGTGATGTTTTTGTGGATCGCTGCGGTGGCGGCGGCTGAAATCGGCATCGGGCTTTCGCTGATCATCGCTTACAACCGCGTCTTTAAAACGATTGACTTAGGATAACCCTCATGCAACTGGCGCTGATTCCTGCTTTTCCCCTCTTCGCATCCGTTGCGCTGGCTTGCGCTGGCGGCAAATTCTCTCAGAAAACCGTCTCGGTTCTGGGAGTTTTGGGCATCGGGCTTTCTTTCGCCGTTTCTTTATCCACGCTGATCGGGTTTCGTCAAGAAGCCATCGAATTTCAAGCCTACCGCGAAGTTTTATGGACGTGGATTCCTTTCTATTCTTCCGAAATTGATAGTGCGACGATTCAAATGGCATTCTATCTTGACTCTCTCTCCGCCATCATGCTGATGGTTGTCACCTTTATTTCAACCCTCATTGCGATTTTTTCGCTTGCGTTCATGGAAGAGGATGCTGATTTTGCCTGGTTCTTCGCGTGCATGAATCTGTTTGTCACGTTGATGCTGGTGCTGGTACTCGCAGACAACTTACTGGTCCTTTTTCTCGGCTGGGAAGGCATTGGCTTGACCAGTTATCTGCTCATCGGGTTTTGGCGACAAGAAAGCGCCAACGGCCTTGCTGCGATGAAAGCCTTTATCACTACTCGAATCGGCGACGTTTGCTTGTTGTTTGGCCTGTTTTTCTTATTCGCCAGTTTTGGGACCCTCAATATTGCAGAGACTTTGGATTTGGCAAGCGCGAATTGGCCTGTGAATTCCAAACTTGCCACCCTCACAGCACTCTGTTTCTTGGCTGGAGCCGTCGGAAAATCGGCTCAAGTCCCTCTGCAGGCCTGGCTCGCGGATGCCATGCGAGGCCCTACGCCCGTCAGCGCCCTCATCCATGCGGCGACCCTGGTCACCGCCGGAGTCTACCTGATTGCCCGCATGGGACCTTTATTTGCATTGGCCCCCATCGCCCAGGTTACCACACTCCTCTTGGGAGCCGGAACCTTGCTGTTTGCCGGTATTGCAGCTCTTTGGCAAAACGATATCAAGCGCGTTTTAGCCTACTCCACCATGAGTCAGCTGGGCTATCTGTTTCTGGCTTTGGGAGCGGGAGCTTACTCGGCGGCCATCTTTCATTTGGTCACCCACGCGTGCTTCAAAGCCCTCTTGTTTTTGGCTGCGGGCGTGATCGGTTACCGTTATCATGAGTATCATTTGAGCAAAATTGGAGGTCTGAGCCAAGAACCTCGCATTGTTCAAAGCTCTTTTTTGATTGGTCTTGCTTGTTTAACCGCGATTCCGTTCGTCACGAGTGGCTTTTATAGCAAGGAAATGATCCTGGCAGAAGTCTATGCCTCTCCTCTAGGAGGAAAACTCGCTTGGTGCCTTGGCGCTTTCGGAGCGATGCTGACCGGCGCATACGCTTCACGGCTCTATTGCTTGATTTTTGTTCGAGAACCCGAGACGAAGACTTGGCCTTCGAAGCCGCTGAAGCAGCTCGACTGGCGAATGACCCTCCCGCTGAGCCTCTTAAGCCTCCTGGCTCTAGGGGTCGGATTTTTTCCCATTGCTTCCATCGCTCAAAAAAGCGTTCTGGAGTCTTTGCTTCCAGCCAAGCAAGCTCCCATATGGCTTGCAATCGCTACATCCTGTCTGGGAATTTTGGGAATTTTCATGGGAACCAAACTGGGACTTGCGCCGGTCGAAAGAAATCTCAACGCCTGGTATGAATCGTTCTTCACCAAGCCTTATCAGTACTTGGCTCACTTTTTACAAGCGGATCCGATTCGTGCTGCTTACCGCTTCATCGCACTCTTATGCGGACTTCTGCAAAGCTTTGCGAACGCTCTTCAGACAGGCCATATTCATCACTATCTCTCAGCGTTGATCCTTGCCATTTTAGCGATTTTGGCTTTCGTGGTGTTGACATGATTTTAGTCTATTTGCTGATCATACCTCTTCTCGCTGCACTTTTTTGCAGCCTATGCCTCAAAGCCTCTCAATGGATCGCAGCGGCTTGCCTGCTGACGGTATTCGCTTTGACTCTAGCCACCTATTGGCAGGGAGAATCTGCGGCTTCCTTAGAAGATCTTTGGCTCATGGAATTCCAATTTCATGAGTTTCATTTGGCCCTTGACGGGTTATCGTTTGTCTTGCTAATCGTCGCGGAGCTCATCGCTATTTTGAGTTTGATTCTCGTTGCAGAAAAGCCCAAAGAACAAGCGCTGCTGCTCTTTTCTTTGGCTGGGCTATTCGGGATCTTATTGTCCAAAAATTTGCTGTGTTTCTTTGTTTTCTGGGAACTTGCGCTCTTGCCTGTTTATTTTTGGGTTTTGCTACTGGGTAAAGAACGCAAGAATTTTGCGGCTCTTCAGTTTATTGTACTGACACAACTGAGCGGACTTTTGCTTTTGGCGTCCATGGTCGCTTTGTACCAATCAACCGGGTCATTGGACCTGAACACGATCTCGACAGCCCATTTATCCAGATCTTCCGAATTCTGGATCGCTTTAGGGCTCACTTTGGCATTTTTGATCAAGCTGCCGGCCTTTCCATTTCATACTTGGATGCCCATTCTATTCAAAGAAGCTCCCACAGGTGCCATTTTATCGGGATTTATGATTAAGACCGGAGCCTACGGTATTCTGCGCTTTGTGCTACCTATTTTCCCTCGTGCAGCCACTTATCTGGCCCCTTTTATGCTCTTCTTGGGAGCCATAGGTGTCCTCTATGGAGCGATTTTGGCTTTTTCACAAAAAAATCCTCGAAAGGTATTGGCCTATTCGGCTTTAAGCCACGCGAGCCTACTGCTCATGGGACTCTTTTCAAATCACTTGTTGGCTCTGAGCGGTTCCATCGTCCTCATCGTTGTCCACGCTCTGGCAAGCACCGGGATGTTATTCGCGATCGAGGCTCATTTCGGCCTGACGCTCTTTTTTGCCATGGCGCTTTTGGGCCTACCGGGTCTCGGAAATTTTGTCGGAGAATTTTTACTGTTATTCGGCCTTTTTCAAGAACACCCGATTGCTGCAAGCCTAGGAGCCCTTGGCTTGGTTCTGGGAGCTGCTTACTGGCTACGTCTTATCCTGCAGCTGTACTACGGAACTCAAAGACCCAACACACTATCCCCTGCCTCAGTGGCGGGCTGCACAGCCTTAGCGAGCCTTATCTTATGGATAGGTCTGTTCCCTGCTCCTTTGCTGGATCTGGTCGAACCGACTTGGATCGAAAGCCAAGCAGAACCGGAACCAGAGCAAGATTTTGAACTGAATTTTTTTGAAGGAGATGACACATGACTCCATTGGAAACCAAACTCCTGCCACTTGGGCTTGCCATCGCCTGGTTATTGATCCAGGCTTCTTTTCGTCGTTCCAGAATTCTTGCGCAACTTGTTTCGCTTGCACCGCTGTGGATAACCCTGATGCTGTCCAGCAATCGTTGGGATCACTTGGTGTTAGCATCCGCTATCGGAACTTTGTTGCTGTCCTTTTATCGCATCCAAGAACATCACGAAGAATTCGGAATGCTTCTGTTGCTCACCACCCTGGGTGCCTTGACCCTGGTCGCCGCGGAAGACTTTATGACTTTTTTCATCGGCCTTGAGCTCATGACTTTACCGGTGTACGGGCTTATCGCTTGGCACCCAACCCATCCTCAGCCACTGCACTCTGGCTTGAAGTACTTGATTTTGTCTGGAGTCTCCACAGCCACTTTGCTTTTGGGAATCGCGTTCACGTATGCACAATCCGGCACCCTTCGTCTTGCCTTAGCCAGTCCGCTGGGAAGCGCACTGATTTTAGTCGGCATCGGCTTTAAACTCAGTCTCGTTCCCTTTCATCTTTGGACAGGAGATGTTTACGCAGACTCTCCGTGGTGCGCAATGAGTACCCTAGCCACCGTTTCGAAAGCAGCCGTGATCAGCCTACTTCCCAAGTTAAACTTTGACCCGAAGAACCTCAAAGTTTTGGGCCTTATCGCCATTCTATCCATGCTAGGAGGCAGCCTGCTCATGCTGCGACAACAAAATCTAGCTCGATTTCTAGCCTATTCTTCGATCGCGCACATGGGTTTTGCCCTCGCGGGTTGGATGGTCCAAGCGGATATTACCTACTACATGGCTGCCTATCTTCTATCCGTTTGGATCTTACTGGCAGGTTCGAACTCTCGATTCTTCACGATTCTTGGGTTATTTTCGCTCATGGGATTGCCGGTATTGCCTCTATTTTGGGGAAAATATCAGATTCTTCTTTTGGCATTTTCACATCGAAACTGGCCTTTGTTTGGATTTTTCCTTGCTTCCAGCCTGATTGGTGTCTATGGATACGCACGAATGATTGCAAAATCAACTCAAGAAAAGGTTATTCTATGAAATCAGCGATGGTTTTTTCTTTGCTGTTTGGAGTCCTGAGCTGCACTCCCAAGGCTCCGCCCTCGCCTGTGCACGTTCCTTTGATCGGCATTCCTCTCGAAGGCTTAAGCGCGGTTCAGTTGTCTTGGCTGAGCAAGTTACTGAACACCGAAATTTGCCCCTGCACCGAATGCGCTCAGTCCTTTGCCGAGTGCTTACCCAAATGCAAGCCTGCTCGTTTGCTCGCAACTTGGGCAACCGACCGCTTAAGAGAAGGTGTACCGCCCGAAGCGATGCAATCCGCCATCAGCCAAGAAATCAACTCCGGCTTTGGTACCCAGCCTCAACTGATCGATTTGGATGGTTATTCCAAGGGAAGCCCCCAGGCTCCCATCACCCTCGTTGAATTTGCTGATTTTGAGTGCGCTCATTGCAAAACGACCACTCAAACACTCGATCAACTCTTAAAGCTTCACCCCCGAGACCTTCGGCTGATCTATAAGCATTTTCCCTTAGAAGGCCATAAAATGGCTAAGCAAGCCAGCCTTGCCGCAGAAGCCGCTGGGCTTCAGGGTCGTTTTTGGCCCATGCATCAATTGCTTTTTGAGGCCTCTCATTTAAGCTCCGAGTCTTTCGAAGCCCATGCAAAAAAGTTGGGTTTAAATTTAAATCGATTCAAACAAGATCTTCAATCGCCTAAAATTCAAAAACGTCTCGAGCAAAATTTAGAAGAGGGCCAGCTCTTGGGAGTCGAAGGAACACCCAGCCTGTTTTTTAACGGACGGCCTTTTCATCTGTCCACGGATCTAAGAGGTCTTGAACTTCGTTTGGCTATGGAAAAATCACGCTCCGAAAGCACCTGCAGGGAAAAACCCTAGGTTTCAATCAATTTAGAATTGACAGAATATAAGGATTTGATAAATTGGTTTTAGTGATTAAATTGCTCAAAAATTCTGTTTTTTTTATCATTTTATTGCTTACTGCATGCAATCCGAGCTGGAATCTAAGCTCTGAAAAAACGCAAAAAATCCCGCTCGACACGCGCGATTGGCAAAAGAGACCTCTCGAAGGAGAGGACCCGCCAGAGCACCCATTGGCTCCCGAAGAGCTCATTCTGCCGATTCGCCAATTGAAGCTTATTCTCACAAACGATACGCAAGAACAGCTTGCCCTCTTTGCCGTGAAACTACGCGAGCAAGCGTCGCCTCTGCTCAACGTTTCCAACTTTCTTAGCGTGGCTCAGGTTGCTGAGTCTGTTGGAAAAGACGATGAACTGTTGAAAAATCTGTTTAGATGGCTACGCCTTTTGATGGATGTCCAATCGCAAAAACAAACAGAGACAAACCCAACGATTCCGAAATTTCGCGAGATTGCTCAGAGCGAGGAAGCGCTTTTAGCTTTGCTGAGCATCCTGCAATATTCTAAGCTCGAGGATTGGAAACTGCTCCGTGACATATTCATACAAGCAAGCACCCATTCGAATGAACGCGATGCTTTTCTTTGCGCTCAGATCCAGGCTTCCAATCAAAGCTGGTGGGTAGACTACCTGCCCAATTGGATCCGAGAACGAGCCCTGCAATGCAGATGCCAAGGATCGGATTCGCTCATTCGCAGTTTAAATCAATTCTCACGAACGGAACTTAAAACCAAACTGGATGCTTTGAAGCCTTTGGGCTTATCCAACGATTTGGATGATCAAGAAATCACTTGGGCCGGAATCCGTCTCTTGCCGTTCCTGAGTCACCTGCCCCTGGATCGATGGACCACGATACAGCTCTGGGACTCCAAGACACTCCAAGACATGTTGCTTTCACTAGCAGAACTCGCTGAACTGGTGGACTCTGCTCCCAAGCTCACTCCAGAAGAAACTGCGTTGAGCAAAACTCTATTTCAAGAACTTTATCAATATTATTCGGATCATCCGACCGATCCAATCGTTCCAGAATACCTAAAAAATCCAGGAGAAGGCGAATGACTCGAAACTATTTTTATATTGCCTTTGTCCTGTTTCTTGCCTGTACCCCCAAAGGTCAATCGAAATCTCCGTCGACGCCCAAGCCTGCGACAGAATCAACGTTGAATATTCTCCAAGAAGCCCTCCAGCAAACAGGGGTTTGCTCTCCAGAAAAAGCGGAAATCATCCAGGCCAACGAAGCTCTTCTAATCGCCTGGATCGACTTCATCTCATCGCAACTCTCTCAAACTTGGACCTTCTCTCCGTCGACGCCCATCGACATAGGCCCGATGGCGGCTCAGTATTACAAACGCAGCGATCAGGCTACACTGGGAAACGATCTGGTTGGAATTGTGAAGAGCGAAAACTTTGCACAGATGCGAAACGATACTGCCGATTGGCTAAGAGGTTTAGCGAACAATCAAGACCTTCTCGATCAACTCGTTCGCCTCAAAGAAGCCCTTGACTCCGACGCTGGAGCATCGATCGAAAGCCTATTCAAGATTCTGGCTACGCATCGCGTGGCTCAGAGGGATTTGCTTTCGAGTCTTAAAGTTTTTTCCTGCCCCAACCCCAGCGATCAAGATATTACGAACTCCTTATACCTTCCTGGCTTGCTACATGAAATGGAGCCACACATCTCTTCTATCCTCGTTGAGCCTTTATTAAATAGCCTCTTCGCGCTTCAAAAATACGATCTCAATCCCCCTGGGCGCTTGATAGCCTTTCTAAACCTGGCTCAACAACACTCAAATCGGAGCGATATCTGTTCCATCTCTTCCCTGAAACCCTATCGACCTTTCCTTCAGACACTGGCTTTTTTGGCCGCTGAACATCGAGGAATTCGGCTCTTGGATCTCATGATTCAAATCATGAGTCTAAACGATGCAGATCATTGCCAAAGCAGAGGCATCCGCCAAATTGAATCGAAGGATCTGAGCGATTTTCTTTTGCGTTTGGCTCATTTGCTCGCAACTTAACGCATCGGGCTTCAAAACCAAGGCCTTGAGAACTTTCACGAATGTACTATGAGGGCTGCAGTATGAAATCCGCTTTTCCGCTTTTCCTAAAACCACTCAGGACTCGCCTTTAGAAACATCATGAAAAATACCTTATTTAAGCTCATCGGGCTTTTCTGGCCCATTGCTGCATTAGCCGGTCCGATAGAAGATGTTTTTGGCGCGGGAGCTCGAAATAAAGCACTGGGTGGAGCAGGAGTCGCTATTGCGGAGGACTATACAGCCACTTTCTACAACCCATCGCTTCTGTCTTTTTGTCGAGGAAGCCGACTCTCGCTGGGTTATGATTACGTGCACACTGGCCTTCATGCTACACCGCCAGCAGAACAGCTGAACCATTACCAGTCCATGAACTTAGGCTTATGCCTCAAGCCTCTGAGTACCGTCGGAATTGGCATTTATACCAACTTAAGCCTAGGCCCCATCGAATTTAACCCCAAAACAGAGGACACAACGCCTACCTTTGTTCTCTACGGACCAGATCTCAAAGCATTTTCCATGATCATGGCAGTCGGATACGCTCCTTTTCCGTGGCTGACGATCGGAGCCGGCGCCAGTCTATCGACTTCTGTCAAGCTTGGAGCCAATCTCAATACCTCCATCGGAGCGCAAACTCCCGTTTCCGCTGAATTTCCGACGCAGATCTCTCCAATCTTAGGGGCACTCGTCGGGATTACGGGAGTTCCCATTCCTGAGTTAAAGCTTTCTTTGGTCTATCGTTCCACGAGCTATGGAGCCATCGACATCGTTCAGAAAACAGATTTGTACAACCAACCTTTGATCACCATCAACACCCAAGGATACCTAGCCTATTCGCCTCACCAGCTTGCTTTCGGCTCTTCTTACGTGTTTGATCACCGACTGATGGTGTCTGCGGATGCCACGCTTTATTTTTGGTCCGCTTATCCAGGTCGCTACCTGGAAATTGTCACCTCTCAAGCCTCCACTTTCGCTCCAGGAAAAACCATCTCCCAGGGAGGAAATCCTGGCTTTAGCAACATCTTGGTCCCTCGATTCGGTCTTGAGTACGAGGTGTGGGATAAACTTAAACTCCGAGCTGGCTACTCTTACCGTTCAAGCCCAGTGGCAGATAACAGCTCTCTTTTGTTGGATGCCGCTGCCAATCGTTTTTCCCTCGGAGCCGGGTATGAATTTCAGCTCTATCAAAATATTTTTCTCATCACAGACGTCTTTTTCTCAGCCGATGTCCTTCGAAACAATCGGGGTAGCGTTTTGAATATGGGTATACTAATAGGCGCTGAATATGACTGATATCATTGCGATTGACGGACCCGCTGGTTCTGGAAAAAGCTCAGTGGCTCGGATGTTGGCCAATAAGCTGGGCCTTTTACATGTGGATACCGGGGCTATCTACCGAACCGTTGCGTTACGAGCCATCGAATTGGAACTTTCCTTAGACGATGCAAACGCGTTGGGCAATTTGGCTCGAAATTTGGAAATCATCGAGAAATCGGCTCTCATTCGTACAGAAGCGATCAGCCAAGCCGCTTCAAAAGTGAGCCAGTACCCAGAAGTACGTTCAAACCTGCTGGATTTGCAAAGACGCTTTGCTAAAGACTCCAAGACCGGAGCTGTATTAGAAGGCCGTGATATTGGAACGGTTGTATTTCCCAGTGCAACCCATAAGTTTTTCTTAACGGCTTCCAACGAGAAGCGAGCGGAACGACGCCTTCTGGAATTGGAAGCGCGCGGAGAGTCCGCGGATTACGAAACCGTCTTAAAAGAAATTCTCGAACGAGATGAACGCGATCAAAATCGCTGCGTTGCCCCCCTTAAACCCGCTTTAGATGCGGTTGTTATTGATACGACCCAAGTCACCCTAGCCCAAGTTGTGGAAAGAATTTCTCTTGCGGTCCACCATCGAGGGTCTCTTTAGAGACCCAGTTTGGGAATTTTTATTTTTGATTCAGCTGGGCCAACGCTTCCAGAGAAAGGCCCGTTGCTTTCAAAATCGACTCCCGATCGATGCCAAGGATGAGAAGTTTTCGAGCGGTTTCTTCGATCGCCTTGACTTGACCGATCGCTTTGCCGATCTCCTTTCCCCTTGCCTCTCCTCTCGCTTCTCCTCTCACTTCGCCTTCAGAGAATCCCAGATCAAATTGCTCCTTCGCCGTCAACTCTTCGGCTTCCAACAACAGACACGCTCGGATGTACGCATCGTACTCTTCCGGAGTCCAGTTCGCTCGTTCCATCGTCTCAAACGCTTGATTCACGTAACGATCTCTGAGCATCGGGCGTGTTTTTTGCCTGTTTGTATTTGAGAAGTATAAGCATGAGCTCCATAATACTGCATGCGTTTTAAGAAGGTTGGACTTCGGCGGCATTGCATTTCGATCAAAAAATAAGTCCCGCTTTCATCTTGGCATTTGAGGTCAAAGAGACTTCTTTTTCCTTGGCCTAAATCCGGGATTTGCTCCGTAGGAACAAAGTCGACCTGTTGGATTTTTTTACCGGCCGGTAAACGCAAGATACTGTTTAAAAAGTCCATCATTCGAATGGGATCGCTGAAAACTTTTTTAAACCCGACATCGTTGGTGGGATCGAGATAACGCTGCATGGATTCTAGAATAGCATGGGCGTTTGGTCCTGAAAAGATTTTCGCTCAAACCTCATCCGCTTGTATTTTTGCTCGATAGCTCGCCATCACTTGCACCATGACATGCAAGTTATGGATGCTCACCAGATTCATCGCAGTCGTCTCATGAGCGCGAAATAGATGATGCAAGTACGATGCCGTGTAGTGCTGGCACGTATAACACGAGCAATCGTCCACCAAAGGTCTCAAAGAAAGGGCATAAGGCGCTCGTGTAACATTGTAGTGCATGCCTTCTTCTCGCAGCACGGTCCCGTGACGCGCGGCTTTGGTTGGATAAGAACTATCAAAGGTATCAATTCCAAGCGGTAGGCATTCTCGAATCGATGGCAAATCACCGATTCCGAGTAAGTGATTTGGGCGCTCTCTGGGCACAGCGGGCATCACGTCCGTCAACATCGAAATCATTTCAGGCCGATTTTTACCCAAGCTGCCTCCGATTCCAAATCCATCAAAGGCTTGAGATCCCAGAATCTCGCAGCTCTTTTTGCGCAACTCAACATCGACTCCCCCATGAATCACCGCATACAAAGCTTGATGATTGGGGTTTGACAAATGCGTCTCCAACGAACGTTTTTCCCAACGATGCGTCCGTTCAAAAGACCGTTTGAGAGCTGCTTCATCAATATGATAAGGCGGTAGTTCGTCAAAGCTGATCAGGATATCTGCCCCAAGCTCTTTTTGAGCCTGTATGGAACTCTCAGGCGTCAAAAAAATCTTGTCGCCGTTGCGATAGGATTTAAACCACACGCCATCTTCTGTGATTTTTACGACGCTTTGGTTCGTTTTCTTCGTCCCTTGGCTTTTAAGCTCGCTCGCAACACCGCCATAGGCCAAGCTAAATACCTGAAAACCGCCGGAGTCCGTAATGAGTGGCTGAGTCCGATTCATAAACCGATGCAACCCACCAGCCTGTTCAATCAACTTCGATCCCGGCTGCAACATCAAGTGATAGGTATTGCAGAACATCAGCTGAATGCCCAAATCTTGAACGGTTTTGGAATCAAGCCCCTTAATGGTTCCGTTGGTTCCAACCGCCACAAAGTTCGGGGTATCAATCACTCCGTGCGGAGTATGAATTCGAGCCACACGAGCTCGTGATTTTTTGGACGTGTGAAGAATCTCAAATTTCATCGTGAAACAATCCCAATCACTCCAATCATGAGTACTTTCGTCAAATAGCTAAAAAGCAGAATCTGAGGAAGCGAATCGACGCTCCCGTAAAGACCCAGCAGGGTAAACAAGCACGTATCTAATAATTGCGAAACCAAAAGCGATAAAGTGCTTCGAACTCCCCAACGCCAATGTCCCCATCTTTGACGCAAGAACTGGTAAAAACGAATATCCAACTGCTGCACGACAAAAAACGAGGTCAGCGATGCCAAGAAAAGTCTCGGAGCTGGCATGAGCAATGCATAGTAATGCGGATGCATGTGATCCAATTTGCTTGGCATATACAGCAAATGAATCTGCGTGCTCAAGGCAAAAAAGAGCATACTTCCAAAGCAAAGCCAAGTCGCTCGCTTGGACTCTTCAAGGCCAAATCGCTCTTGCAGGAGGTTTAAACTGAAGATGCTTCCAATCGCAAACGCATCCGAACAGGTCACATGCAATCCAAAGAGATAAACTTGTTTTAAAACCAGTAAATTTGCCATAATCGCTTGCAGGCTAATCAAAACCAAAAGCGCTTCCCGGCCTATACCAGCCGCCCAAATCGATGCGCCCACCACCCAAGCAACTTGAAGCAATAAAACGAATTCGTTCACAGAGGTTTAAAGCAGTGATCTTTAAAAAAGCGAAGCTCTTCAATACTCTGACGAATATCGGCAAGGGCCGTATGCGTGCTGGGTTTTTTCGGCGCTTTTAACTTATACCACTCATTCGCAATCAGCTTAATCGAAGAAACATCCAGCTGGCGATAGTTCAGATAAGCCTCTACCATCGGCATATAGGCTCGTAAAAAACAGCGATCCATGTAAATCGAGTTTCCGGCCAAATATCCTTTCTGAAAAGCCACATGCTCGCTCAAGACCTTCATGAGCTGCTGTTCCACTTGTTTCAAAGAAAGCAATGACTCACGAACTTTCTTGAGCAGACCATTCTTGGTATGCATCTCTCGTACAATTGGAACCATCTCCAATAAAGCGGATTCAGGCTGCCACAGAGTCGCTTCATAATGAGCCACTTCATTTAAAAATGGATCCGTAATCACCATCGCTGCTTGCAAAATGACACATTGACGCTCATTAAGCCCAGTCATTTCAAGGTCGATCCAGACCCAGCGTTCGGAGGGTGTGTAGTTGGTTCGTGCGTTCATTTTATTTCCATTCTATAGGTCATCGGTGATTTGGAACTGGCACCATAGACTACACTCGCAATCCCAGCAACCTCTCGATTGGTTCATCTGCCTGAGTACAAGACAATCGAGCCTGATGATTTAAAACAATTCAGAGTTTCGCTTCTAGATACGATCAGGAAATAGAGGTGCGCTTAGCCTGGTTCGGCCTCCCAAGATGCTCTCGCTATTTTTTGATGCTCTGTGCCCTCATCGTTGCATTGCTTGCGATCAAATTTGCCATTTGGATACTTTCTGCAAACATTGTCGCCCTTTGCTGGAAGCAAGCAATCTCAATTCACTGTTTCTATTTCAAGGTCCTTGGAGAAAAGCGATTCAACAAGCCAAGTTTAAACCCGATGAAATACGAGCACGGCGTTTGGTTCGCTTTGCTTGCCATCAATCGTTTCCATGGGATGCCAAGCAATTTCAAGGAATTACTTTTGTCCCCATTCATTGGCGTCGACGAATTCAGCGTGGTTTCGATCTATCTGGCTTATTTGCATCCGCACTCGCCAAACAGCTTAAGCTGCCGGTCTTAGACCTCGTTCGCAGTATCCGATTTGAACCTCCTTCCACGCTTAAGAAGAATCGTGAGGAGCGCATTCTGTCCCTGAAGCATCGGTTTCAAAGCCGCTCCTGCCACCTTGGCCCGCTCAGGCTATTGCTCGTCGACGACGTGAGTACCACCGGAGCAACCTTGCAAACCGTCGCACGCTTGCTAACCCAAGATGGACATGCAGTCCAGACTTACAGCCTGGCTCAAACACCGAAAAAGTAGGACGGTTTAAACCAACTTGAAGTCGACAAAGCGACGACTCAGATTGACCCCCATCACTCTCACCTGAACCTGAGTTCCAATGGAGCAGCGCTCCATGAGACCGGCTCTCAGAGTCGATACATGAACAAGACCCTCTACAAAATGAGACTCCAATCGAATAAACAAACCAAAATCGGTTTGATTGGTGACTCTACCAGCAAACTGCTCACCCACTTTATCTTGCATGAACCAAGTCGCATATAATGCACTGATCTGCCGCTCTAAGTCCGTTGCTTTGCGTTCTTGTTGACTGCAATGATCCGCTATTTCATCCAAAGACCCTGCTTGGGTCTTCTGTTTACTCCAAGTGGATCTCAAAATGCGATGAACGATCAAGTCCGGATATCGACGAATAGGAGAAGTAAAATGGAGGTAGTGCTTCGAAGCAAGACCATAATGACCCACATTTTTGGAACTGTACCGGGCTTGCATCATGGAACGGAGCAGAGCGCTTTCCAGGGTTGCTTTAGCCGGATGGTCTTTGAAGCTATCTAAGATTTTGGCCAGTGCAGCCGGGCTCTCTCTTGCCTTTTCCAATAGCTTGATATGAGCAGGCGTCAAGGCTCCCATGCTTTGAGCCATCGTTCCAAACAGTTTCAGTTTTTCCGAGTTGGGCGGCTCATGAATCCGAAACACGGTTTGGATGTCTCGTTCTTCCAAATACCGTGCCACCGCTTCATTCGCCGCAATCATCAGATCCTCAATCAAACGATGCGCTTCCAAGCGTTCTGCAGGACGTATGGAAACGGGCTCTCCTTGATCATTGAGTTTGATGACGCTTTCAACCGCATCAAAATCGATTGAACCGCGATTTTCGCGTTCGTCCCTCAACGCTTGGCTGATTTCGCGCAAAACCTCGATGCTGCTGACGACTGCTTTCGGAATCTTCGCAGAAGCTTTAAAATCGCTATCGATTAATTTTTGGACCTGACTGTAAGTCAAGCGAGCTTGGCTCTTCATGACCCCTTCGCCTACTTCAACAGAATTGACTTTTCCCAAAGGCCCAATCGACATCTGCACGTAAAGACACAAGCGTGGAACTTTGGGTTTCAGCGAACACAGTCCGTTCGACAAGGACTCTGGAATCATCGGAATGCAGTGGCCTGGATAGTAAATGCTGGTCGATCGTTTCAACGCATCGATGTCAATGGGTGAGTCTTTCTGCACGTAGTGGCCCACATCCGCAATCGCCACGATCACGCCTCGTTTCTTACCTTCGCGATAACCAAAAACCGCATCATCAAAATCTTTGGCCGTTTCGCCATCGATCGTACAAAACGGAATCTTTTTGAGATCGCGACGACCTTCTTGGTCTTTTAAATCGGGATCCTCACCAAACCGCTGAGCAGCTCGAGCGCATTTATTTGAAAACTGGGTGTCCACCTCAGAATTTCGAATTAAAACATCGACTTCGTCTTTAAGTCGCTTGCCTTGGGGCATTTTTTTTAAAACTCGTGCCGAATGAGTCCATAGATCGAATCCTTTCGGATTTTTCCGCACGATGCCTTTCACTTTTTTCATAACCAACGTCTTTTATAATCGAACCAAACCTGAAAGCCCACTGACTTTTGCCTGATCCATCAAACTGGGATCGGGCTCTTCGTCAAAATAGCCTTGCGCGTAAACTGGAACGGCAACACGCCCAATCAACCAGCACGCACTCGCCAACCATGCATGATTGGGATCTTTCTGAATACGGGTCATTCGCCGATCTTTCAGAGCCAGGAAGTCAGAGGTTCCGCCACTAGCGATCACAAATCGAGCTCCAGCTCGTTCAAATGCTTGAGCAATGCGTATTCCATCTGTTGGATCCAGACCGCCTGGACAAAGTTCTTCTACGCACAAGGCAATGCCCATCCCCATCTTAAACGATCGCATAGCAAAATGAAGCCGTTCGTCTAATGTTTGGAAACACGAAGTTCGTGGAGAAAAAATTTGAGCCAACTCTCCGCCCTCGTCCAGTTCTAAAAAGGGATACGGAAAGTCTTGTCGACTGCATACTAAAAAGTCCATTCCGTCATTCACATAGCCTCTATCAGGCTCCAGGGCCAGTACCTTCCCAAATCCGAAGATAAGGCCTTTCTTGTTGTATTTGATCTGGAGTCACGATAAGAGCCGAGCCATGCAGCTGGTTCAATCGGGTCTGGATATTCTTGCTTCGGAAAAATGCGAGCGACTCTTAGGTAAAAGAGTGGGACTCTTGGCACATCCAGCCAGCGTGGATCGCGAAACCGTGCATATTCTAGACCGATTTCTTCAATTCGATGTTGATGTGAGGCATTTATTTGGAGCTGAACACGGATTTTGGGGCAATGCACAATACATGGAAGAGGTTGCAGACTCCATCGATGCCAAAACCGGAATTCCCATTACCAGCCTTTACGGCAACCGACGAGACTCGCTTTATTTAAACTCAGATCGCTTGAACGGGTTAGATATTCTCGTTTGCGACTTACAAGATATTGGTTCGCGCTATTATACCTTCGCTTACACCATTGCTTTTGCCATGCGAGCCTGTGCAGAAGCAGGAATTCCCTGCATGGTGTTGGATCGACCGAATCCCATTGGGGGCTCTCAAACGGAAGGAAACTTGGTTCAGCCGGGCTTTTTTTCATTCGTTGGCGAATATCCCTTACAGAATCGACACGGTCTCACTCTGGGAGAGCTCGCGCATCGCTTTAAAGCTCAGGATGCTTTGGATGCTGAATTACAGGTCCTTGAAACTCGCGGATGGGACCGCAACAGCTATCTTGATCAAACAGGACTCCCTTGGGTTTTACCTTCTCCCAACATGCCAACCGTTGAAACGGCTCTTATCTATCCAGGAGGTTGTCTACTGGAAGGGACAAATCTGAGCGAAGGACGAGGAACCACGAAGCCATTCGAGCTCGTTGGGGCACCTTATATCGAAGATCCTGATCGTTTTGCCAGGCAGCTCAGCGACTTCCAACTGCCGGGAGTCGTCTTTCGGCCTTGTTGGTTTACCCCCCTTTGGGATAAGCATGCCCATCGTTTGTGTGGGGGCGTACAGATACACGTCACCGACCGCCAAAGTTTCTTGCCTCTGAGAACGGGCTGTGCGATGATTTGGACAGCTTATTCCTATTCAGGATTCGATTGGCGTCGAGAGGCCTACGAGTTTGAGTCCACCCGGCTCGCCATCGATCTGCTCTTTGGAACCGATGAAGTTCGAAAAGCGATAGAGCAAAAAGCCGATTTCGAGCAGGTTGCTCGAATCGCCTGTTGCTAAAAATCGAATAAAAATCCCATGCTGAACCCAACAGTAAATGCACTTAAAACCGCATCGCCATTCAAGCGGGAAAATCGTGGTTGGGTTTCTAGGTAAAAATGGCTTTTCTCGCCGATCGAAATCACCGAACCTAAGGTCAGCCTCAGACCAATTCCACTTTTCCAAAAGGATTGATTGTCGTTTGCAGTTTGCCCAAATTCAACCGCTGGAAAAAAGTAGAATCTCGTTATATCTCGAACAATTCCACCGATCACCAAGCCAGTCGTTATCGGGAAGGCGCTTCCAAAAGCAGCGCTGACATCGGAGTCTCCAAGACCGGTGTAAGCATACCCAATCTGCCCTTGCCAACCCATAAACGAAACTTCGTTCATCAAGTGCAAGAATCGAATCATGATATCGAAGCCCAGAATACCGGAGTTATGCAATCCTTGAAGCCCTCCATGAAGCCCTAAGCCATAATGAAAGCCAAAGCCCAATTGATCCACATAAGCCAGTTGCAACTCAAAACTTGGCGTGGAAGTCAACGCAACCCCACCCGAGAAGCGATAAGAAAGATCTGGGTCGATAAGACTGGGAACAAAGTGAACCGATGTCACGGACTGTTGGGCGGAAAGCACTCCACTCAGCAAAAATCCGAGTGCCGCTCGTTGAAAAATAGCTTTCATAAAACCTAAATGACGATTTTTTGATCGACTGTCTAGGGCATGTGCATCACATAAATCATGGCTCGAGTTTACGAGAGTACTCTAAGACCCTATTGACGAACTCATAAGCGCTCTATATCAATACAAAATATAGAATATGAAATTAATTATTTTGTTATCTATTATTTTTTCTTCATTCGCCTTCAGCGAGCCTAATTTCCATTGCGACAGTGACCTCTCTCGATCCGGTCGCGTTGTCTGGATCGAAGCCGAACTCCCAGAACCTGTGATGGAAGAACCCACCATTGTGCCTCCGAAAGCCGTTGCGACCCTTTCTTCCACGACCAGCATTATTGCCCCTCCTAGCCAGATTGCTCAAACATCTCGTGCTCAATCCCTGCAAAGCATTATTAGCTGCAACAACGATTCACCCGCGGCACAGGCTCTGGCCTGGTCTGACAATCCTACCACTCTGACAGTTGGCAGTGGCGCCACAGCCGAAGAACTGGGTGCTGTCATTGGGAATTGGGTTTTGTTGGTAGGAATCGCCTCAGGATGGACTCTGCTGGCACAAAAGTTTGATCCCGCCCTTTTAAGGCACCCTGGCGGAATCGTGGCTCCTGCACTTTTCCTATTCGAACCAACGGTAGGAGCCACGATCACATTGCTCGCATCGGACGATCTAACAGCTCAAATTGTTGGCAGTTTTTCTACCGCAGCCTTATTGGCTGGAACCAGTCTGGTAGCCTTTTTTCTCCACCCCAAGAATTTTAAAGCGCAATGGCTGAACAACGAATGGTCTGATTTAAGCCAACCTGGATACGTCAAGCGTTTTGGAATGCTGTTTGAAGCCTATTCCCAAGATGCTCATTACTTTATGACGGGTGAACTTTTCATGTCAGCCATGACGAGTATGCTCAACGCGTTTCGCGGACAAGAAATGGACTGTCGTGGAATTACAACCGCTGCAAGCATTCTCAGCAGCGCCTATGCTTTGTTCATCGTCTTGAAACGCCCACACGCCAATATTCATCGACAGCGTTTTTACTCAGCGATTGCAACCATTCAAGCTCTGACCATCACCATTCAAGCGATTGCTTTGTGGGTTGGATCCGGCAACGCCTACGAAGAAGTTTCAAAAGCAAGCTCCAACATGATGGCAGCGACTCAATGGGCTTTATTTGCCATGAATTTGTATGAACTTGGACTCAACGCCTATGAGTGGTTTCATCATTTTCGCTCGTTCTCGAATCCAATGCCTTCCGTCGATCCAACGTTGGAAGATCTCATGGCTGCCGATCCTTTGACTGCCCTTGCATCTGCGTTAGAACCTGCAGAAGCACCCAGGATCGAAAACGCAATCCCAACCCCTCCACCCGCACTCCCTCGAGTTGAATCTGCTGATTCCATTTCTCTCTTTTCAAGTCGCAGCAGCACTCCTATTTTACTTCCAACGGATTTCGAGCCAAGCGCCTTTCTACCCGGAGAAAGCGATCCATTGGAAGACATCCTGGATCCCTATCTACAGTATACGGCGATGGCTCTCTCGGAGTAGATTCACGTGTTTTCATGGCTCTATTTGCCCCATATTGTTCTGAGAGTGGCAGATGAGAATGGAGAAAAATTGATTCTCGATCGAGATACGATTTCTCGAGGGGTTGGATTTAAGAAGGACATTCAACAAAAGGCTTCTGTTTCTAGAAGGCCTTGGCCTTTCAGAACCCGCTGGTCAAAATCCATGAAAATTAAAACCTGACTTTTTGAAAGAACTTCAAAAATTAGACAAACAGCAAAAACAGAAATTTACTCCAGAGTGAGTACTCAAGCTGTTTCAATCAAACAGGATCCAGAACTTAAACAGGGCCTTGGAAAGAGAAGCTAAAATGTTTTTAGCTGAGACTGCTGAGATTTGAGGTAAGCCACAAAAGTATCGAATTCTTGTTTCATAGAATTGTTTAAAGTAACTTTGAAGCTGAAAATTTGTTTTTAATTAAATATGTTATATTTAACACTGTAAATACAGATTTCTAGCAAACAAAATTCAAATGGCCAATGCTTTCATCATGCTATGAGATTTCAATTTAATCTCATAAAAAACTAAATATGAGCAGCAGCAAGTCTGGATCTTCTAGAGATTGCCTGACCTAGAATAAACAGAAGACTCAGAAGCGAACCTTGTTTATCTAAGATGGAATAGTTTAAAGCCAGTGAATTTGGAATAAAGGCAAGGAACATGGACTTAACAATTCCAAGAAATAAGTGTTGGAAATCAACCTTGGGGCCAACACTACCGCAAATCTCGTGTGCTGGTATTTTGGTTTCAAATGCTCAGCTGATTTCTCAAGTGCATAAACTCGGAATCAGCTTCTAAACCTTAGGATGTACCTACTTGTCAAAATTCAAAAAAGAGCGTCTACTCTGCTACCTATGTCTTTTCGGCTGAAATACGGGAGTAAGAGAATGAAAAAAAATGGAATCTGTTGTATTTTTTCAATATGTTTTTATAGTCATTTAGTTATGGCCGTTGATTTTTCTGATGACCTACCAAAGAGTCATAAGCCTGGGTGGAATATTAGCAATGGAAGTAACGAACGTCAGACATATGAAGTCCCAAAAATTCAAGTCGGACGTTTTCTACTAATCATTAACGGATCAAGGCAGATGCTCCTCGAAGCGGGTCAAAGGATAACCATTCTGCCAAATGAACAAGCGGAGATAATGCTTGACACGAATTCAGATCATGAACTTACTCAGTGGCGAGAAAGAAGCCTAGATCCGATGGCTCCGGCAGATAATGAGCAGGAGCAGATAGAATTAGGGGAAGATGCGGATGATGAAAGCGATACGGCAAAAAAAACACATAAGCCAAGACACAAAAAACGATTATTCATAGGTGAAGGTAGTTTTAGTTACACCGCTTCTCTGCTGACAAAACATCCGAATCTAGCTCGCTCTATAGTTGCAACTGAATTGGATTCGGAGGAAGAATTATTACAAAAACATGGAGACTTTAAAGAAAACATAGCGTTTCTAAAAAGCTTAGGTGTAAAAGTGCTATTTGGTGTCAATGCAAAACAGATAGAAGCAACTCCTAATTTACCTAAGCATTTCGATAGGATTCAGTTTGCTTTCCCACATGTAGGAAACAGTGCACAAAACAGTGATGAAGCTAACAGGGAATTGATAGAACGTTTTTTTCTAAGCGCCGGAAGATTGCAAGATCCTAGGGATCGCGTGCATATTGTATTACCAAGTCCAAGCATCTTAAGCGAGCGTATGCGTCGAGAGGGATTGGTATACAATATTTATTCTGCCTGTACACGTGCAGGCTATAGATATATTAAGAAACGTCGATTTACATCTTCTGACGGACCCGCGAGATACCCAAGGTACAAGCATGTTATGACTAAAGGCGGCGGAGGGGCAGAGGTAGCTGAAGATGGAAGAGAGTATATTTTTGAAAAAATGGATGCAAGATCGAAAAATAAGCTGAATAACACAGTAAATCAAGCAAAAGAAATAGCAAAAGAATTGAAAGTAAAAAATGAAGAAATTTCTAACTTAAAAACGCAACATTTCAATCTTGAAAAAGACATAAACAAAGAAGAGGATGAATCAATAAAAGACCAGAAAGAAGAAGATCTCGAAAGATTAAGTCATTCGATCAATAATCTAGTTAAAATACGTAAAAAGTACGAGAATTCAAAAGCAAAAGGAATTTTTGATTCAATTGAAGAAATAACAAAAAGTACACCAAGACCAAGAAAAATTCTTTTTGATTCACTCACTTCGGAAATATCCAACCAAGCTAATATCGCTTGGGAACTTTCAACTCAGGCGGCCTCCCCCACAATGAAGTTGCCAGATGCGGTAGATTTTTTGATTTCTGAGCCACTTGTCATTTATCGCCATTATGACTACGATAATCGCGCTTTTTACCCACTTCCTACGATGAATACAAGTAGTGGTTCCTCTAATTACATCAAAACCGATAGCGAAACCGATAGCGAAACCGATAGCGATACCACAGGTCCATCTGAAATTGATGGTTGGACTTTCCAAGATAACGAAGGAGGCGGAAACTGTTTTTATCAAGCTGTAGCGGATCAGTTTCAAAACCAAAGCCATCCATTTCTTAGGAATTTGCCTGGAGGAACCGAGGCGCATGTATTGTTACGAGCACGAATTCAACGTGCTTTAGGTGAGGAATTTAGAGACCGTGATTGGGCTGGCTATCCTGAAATAGGTGCCTTAGCAAGAAACTTTGGGGTAGTTGTAGCTGTAATGGATACCAGATACCCGAATAACGGATTTGTATACCACTATATAAATGATGATGGCAATCTGGATTTCACAAGATCTGTGGCGCGCCTAAGGCAACCAGAGATGTATATTGTAAAGCTTGCGTATACGGGAAATCATTATTTGTCGGTCACAGATCATCCGTGATTCAGAAGTGTCAGAAGCCGAATAACAGAACTGAAATCAGAAAATCTTCGATATGAGTTGTAATCCAGCGCTGCTTGACAATGCGCTTGGATCAAGTGCTTTACTGCCAGGCTCGTTAGCGTTCCAGTTCCTAAATCTCAAGCCCAATGAAAGCTGCAATGATCATTCTGTTGCAAGCGAAGAACCTTTTGCAAAGTAACGCCGATCCCGCCACTCACAACCAAGTTCGCTCGGCAAGCTTTTTTCCACAAAAGAGGCTTCTCTATGGGCGAATAGCCCTGCAACCCTTTGAAATTTGTTCCGGAACATTTGGCATAATCAGCCAATCAAAGGCCTGATGTTCAAATACTTTTTTAAAGAGGTCTGGACGGCCGGTTAAAGCGGCAGGATGGAGTAAATTAAAATTCCAAAGTCCTTCCGCGAACAAAATCTTGTCTTCTGAATCCAGAAGAGTTTTGAAAGCTTCGACGTCTTGCTAAACCGTCGCATCGATGACTTTGCAAGCAAACGACAAGGTGGAACGGTTTTGAGGAACACTGAATGAAGACTTGATCGAAGAAAGTCATTAGAGCTCATGCATAACCTGCCGCATCGTCATTGCTTCGTCGGCTACGCCTCCTCGCAATCGACGTTCTAGTTAGGCAAAAAGTCTATTTTAAGTATTGATGACACGGCAACAAGCTGCCTCGTCTCGCTCATATGCCCTAGTCGTCCTGACCATCCCAAGGCTTAAAAGTGAGGCCCGGGCTCGATGGAGAAGGATTCGACAATGGACTCGGATCGGATATCGTCACGCTGCGTGGTATAGCCTTTTGAGGGGCTTCGGCACTTTCTTCCTGCGCCCGCTGCAACGCGACATCGTGCACAATCTTCCAAGATTCATGGGCAGCCAATGAATCCACGGGACCTGCCTGGCTTGGTAGAACATCTACTTTCGATTTGGGAGCCCATTCAACATTCGTCCAAGCCTGTGATTCTTGTCGAAGCATCGCTGCAGGTTTTTTGGTTTCAGTCGGAATTTTCGATGTTCCAAAGGTATTTCTAAAAAAACGAAGTATCTTAGCCCATTGCTGGCCAATCGCTTGCTTAGCCTTTCCGGACCAAGATAAGCTTCCACCAACTTTAGGCGCCACGTCTTCCCATTCAATCGACTTGATGCGTGGCTTGCTGACATTGCGTTGATCTAGATCAAACGGGTTCGATCTCGGTCCTATTTTGATTTCACTGTTCATAATATTACTATAGACAGATTCAATAATAAAATTATGTATTTTTAAAATTTATTTTTCAGTCAAATTCAGCACAATATTGACCACTCGATCTGGGACCACAATCACCCGACTGGGGCTGAGCTCACCCATCCAGTGCTTCACCAATTCCAGTGCTTGTGCTTGAAGATCTTCTTTGGCAAGGCCTTTGCAAACTTTTAAGTCTGCCCGGCGCTTGCCATTGATTTGAACGACCACGACCACTTCTTCATCTTGGGCCAAATCCAAGCGAAACACGGGCCAATCGGCTATCGATACGAAACTCGTCTGACCCAGCCTTTCCCAAAGCTCTTCGCAAAGATGAGGCGCATAAGGGGCTAGCATTTTCACAAATCCTAAGAAAATCTCTTTGGGTATCCGAGCCAAAGCCGTCGCTTCGTTCACAAAGATCATCATGTGCGAAATCGCTGTGTTAAACCGCAATTCGAGCGTGTGCTCTTCCACGAGTTTGAGCGTCTTATGATAGAGCTTCCAGAGCGCTGGATCTGAGGATCCGGGTAGGTCCGTAAGCTCTTTTTCAGCCAAACGCCAAACTCGATGTAAAAAACGATGGACACCTTCCACGCCACGCGTCTGCCAAGGCTTGACTTGATCCAAGGGCCCCATAAAGAGTTCGTACAATCGCATGGAATCGGCGCCGTATTTTGCAATCACATCGTCTGGATTGACCACATTATAGCGAGATTTAGACATCTTTTCGATTTGGGTCTTCACCGGCTTGCCAGAGGCTTTCACCAACCAATCCATCCCCTGCTGTTCTACTTCTTCGGGATAGTAATATTTACCTGCCTCGTCTTGATAGCTGTGAGCCAGGATCATGCCTTGATTAAACAATTTCTGAAACGGTTCTTTCGTGCTCACCACGCCGCAATCGAATAGCACTTTATGCCAAAAACGAGCGTAGAGCAGATGCAAGACCGCATGTTCCACTCCACCGACATAAAGATCGACCGGCATCCAATACTGCTCCCATTCACTCGCACACAGCTGGTTCGAGTTTTTGGGATCCAGGTAGCGCAAATAATACCAACAAGATCCACCCCATTGCGGCATGGTATTGGTTTCACGGCGACCGATTCGTCCATCGGGCAGCTGAACCAACAACCAATCATCGCTGGCCCTCGCCAAAGGGGGTTCTCCCGCATGGGTCGGTTTGTAGGCATCGATGTCTGGCAACTTCACCGGAAGTTGGTCTTCGGGGATGGGCATCAAGGTCCCATCTTCCAGGTGAATGACTGGAACGGGTTCGCCCCAGTATCGCTGGCGCGAGAACAGCCAGTCTCGCAGTTTGTACTGAGTCTTTCGAACACCCGGCCATTGCTCTTTAGGCAATAAATCATACTCTCGAGCCGGCAGCTGATGCTCCTTGGCAAATGCAGCATCCCGTTCATCGGTCGCTGGAACCGCCATAATGGCTCCCGTACCATAATGTGCCAGCACATAATCCGCTGTCCAGATCGGCAGGCGTTCAAGGGTCAGAGGATGGATGGCATAGTAACCGGTGAAAGCTCCCTGCATCGAACCTTTGGCAAAAGAGTAGGGCTTCCCTTGATTGAGTGCGTGTTCACAAGCCACCACACAGAATGTAACTCCTAACAACGTATCCGGACGAGTGGTATAAACGCGTAATTTTTGATCCGAGCCTTCTATCTCAAACTCGATTTCTGATCCAACCGATTTCCCAATCCAATTGCGTTGCATTTCTTTAACGCCTTCAGGCCAATCTAAGCCTTCTAAATCTTCGAGAAGGCGCTCTGCGTAAGCGGTAATCTGAAGCATCCATTGGCGCATCACTCGCTGCTCAACCCAGTCACCGGTTTCAACGTACTTGCCGTCTTTGACTTCTTCGTTGGCCAAAACGGTGCATAAAGCTGGACACCAGTTCACTGGGACCTCGGCCAGATAAGCAAGACCCTTTTCGTAAAGTTTCAAGAAAATCCATTGCGTCCACCGGTAGTAATCGGCGTCTGTCGTGCTGAATTCCCGAGACCAGTCGTAGCTGAAACCCAGCCGTTGAATCTGGCCTCTAAAGGTATCAATATTGCGTTTGGTAATCACTGCTGGATGGATATTATCTCGCATCGCAGCTCGTTCTGCCGGTAAGCCAAAAGCATCCCAACCCATCGGGTGCATGACGTTATAACCCTGAGCGCGCTTTAGACGAGCGATGACATCGGTAGCGGTGTAACCCTCTGGGTGCCCCACATGCAATCCAGCCCCCGAAGGATACGGAAACATATCTAAAACATAATATTTCGGCTTTTTCTTAAGCTCGGCGAGATCTTGCGAGACTTCAAAAATTCTCGCATCCTGCCAACGTTTTTGCCACTTGGCTTCAATAACAGAGGGTTCATAGGACATACGTGGTGGCGAGAGGGGGACTCGAACCCCCGACCTATGGATTATGAGACCATCGCTCTAGCCGGCTGAGCTATCTCGCCAGGAAAGCCCTATTTAGGCCACCAATTCGATGACAGCCATAGGGGCCGCATCACCCTTACGCACGCCGTCTTTCATCACACGCGTGTATCCGCCTGGACGCAATTGATAGCGTGGAGCCAGGGTATCAAAAAGCTTTTTCAAAACGGCCTGATCCCGAACGGTTTGGTAAGCTTGACGTCTCGCATGCAAATCGCCACGCTTGCCAAGCTGGATCAAGCCCTCTGCAACACCTCTGAGCTCTTTTGCTTTGGCTAACGTCGTGCAGATACGTTCATGCTGAAACAACGATGTTGCCATATTGGCAAACATGGCCTTCCGGTGAGAAGAAGAACGATTGAGTTTTCGACCTTTGTTTAAGTGACGCATAATTTAAATTCCATCATCCGAATAGGTTGCTGTTGGGGTAGTTCCTGGTTTGGCAGGCCAATTGGTCAAGCGCATGCCGAGTGAAAGTCCCATCTCGCCTAAGATCTCTTTAATCTCTTTCAAGCTCTTACGACCAAAATTTTTGGTTTTCAGCATTTCACCTTCTGATCTTTGAACCAGATCACCAATCAAGCGGATATTTGCATTCGCCAAACAGTTCGCTGAACGAACAGAAAGTTCTAATTCTTCCACCGTGCGATTCAAATGATCGTTCAAACGATCCACTCGTTGCAAAGCTTCCGGCAAGGTGGGTTCTTCATCTTCTGAGAATGCGATGAACACGGAAAGCTGTTCTTTCAGAATTTTGGCGGCAATGCCAAGCGCATCTTCAGGGCTTACGCTGCCGTTGGTCCAAAGTTCTATCACCAGCTTATCGTAATCCGTCTGTTGACCAACACGAGCGTTGGTGACTTGATAATTCACTCGGCGAACAGGGCTGTACAAAGCATCAATCTGAACCGTCCCAACGGGAAGCTCTTCTTCTTTGTCCGAACCAGCGGGCACATAGCTACGGCCACCTTGAATGGTAAGCTCAGCCTTAAAAACGCCGCCTTCCGCAACGGTGCAGATGTATTGCTCTGGATCCAGAATCTCCAACGAAGCATCGGCTTCGATATCCTTAGCCCGAATCTCACAGGGGCCTTTTCGAGAGATACGAGCGGTTTTATGCGTCGCATCGTTCAATTTCAAACTGATTTCTTTCAGATTGAGAACAATCTCGGTTCCATCTTCCTTCACATCCGGCAAGGACATAAATTCGTGCTGGGCACCTTCAATCTTGATCGCAGTGATAGCGAAGCCTTGCAAGGACGACAACAGCGTGCGACGCAGCGAATTCCCGAGCGTCGTGCCATAACCTCGCTCAAGCGGTTCTAAAACGAATTTGCCATAACGTCCCGTATTCAGGTCTCGATCCGGCAATAAACCTTTGGGTCGAATCAATGTTCGCCAATTACGATGCATACGAAATCACCTTCTTAAGTTAATCAAATATCTCAAACTCTTCTACGCTTTGGAGGACGGCAACCATTGTGTGGAACAGGCGTTACATCCTTAATTAAGGTCACGCGCATGCCACTGCTTGAAATTGCTCTGAGCGCAGACTCTCGACCGGCTCCAGGTCCTTTGATGTAGACTTCCAAAGCCTTCATGCCATGATCTTTGGCTTTTCGACAAGCTTCTTCGGCCGCAATCTGAGCAGCAAAGGGAGTGCTTTTTTTCGATCCCTTAAAGCCTTTCGCTCCACAGCTTGACCAAGAAACTGCCCCACCGTTCGTATCCGTGATGGTTACGATCGAATTATTGAAGGTCGTATAAACGTGTGCAATTCCTTGGGTCACGTTTTTCTTAATTCGTTTTTTTGTTTTTGTTTCCGTTGCCATTTAAACTCTCAATCCCGTAAATATTAGCGCCGAACCACACCGCGTTTACCACCCCGTCTCGTACGAGCATTGGAGTGGGTGCGTTGGCCTCGAACCGGAAGTCCTTTACGATGGCGAAGTCCTCGGTAGCATCCCAAATCCATCAAGCGCTTGATGTTCATCGATACTTCGCGCCGGAGATCACCTTCCACTTTATAATTTGCTTCGATTACATCCCGGATGCGCGCGATCTCGTCTTCTCCGAGAGTATCGGTACGCTTGTTTTCATCCACGTTTGCTTTCGCCAAAACGTCTTTGGCCACGACTGGACCAATTCCATAAATGTAAGTGAGCGCGGTGCCCATTTTCTTGTTACGTGGTAAATCCACACCTGCAATACGTGCCATTTTAAATTGCTATCCTTGTCGCTGCTTATGACGGGTATCCTCGCAGATCACGCGGACAATGCCCTTACGCTTGACTACCTTACATTTGTCACAAATCCTCTTAACAGAGGCTCGTACCTTCATGTCTGACTCCTAAAAAGTGAACTTTCGACTTGTATCGATCTTGCAACCAATGTCAATAGGTCCTACAATCTTATTTCCATGCGTTCGCACTCCACATTTGATGAAGCGACCCTAAAAAGTCGTTCAATAGAGCAGGATTTAGCTCAAAATCCCAAGCGATACCGGGTCCTCACGGGCGATCGACCCACAGGCCCTCTTCACATTGGGCACTATTTTGGCACTCTCCAGAACCGAGTCCGGCTGCAGAACTTAGGGATTCAAACGTTTGTGCTGATTGCGGATTACCAAGTCCTCACCGACCGAGATAGTTCTACCGCAATCGCCTCTTATGTTGAAGAGCTATTACTCGACTATCTCGCCATCGGCCTGGATCCGATCAAAACGGACACGGTCATCTTCAACCATAGCGCCATTCCCGAACTCAATCAGCTTTTAATTCCCTTCTTGACGCTCGTCAGTGTACCTGAATTGGAACGAAATCCAACGGTGAAAGACGAGATCCGTGCTGCGGGTCTGAATCTGATCAATGGAGCCATGCTCACCTATCCCGTCCATCAAGCAGCGGATATTCTGTTCTGCAAAGGCAATCTCGTTCCCGTTGGAAAAGATCAGTTGCCCCATTTGGAGCTCGCCCGAAAAATTGCTCGACGTTTTAATGAGCGTTACGCTCCTGTTTTTCCAGAACCGGATGCGCTCTTAAGCAACGCCCCAACAATCTTGGGTTTGGATGGCCATCAAAAGATGAGCAAAAGTCGAAACAATGCCCTTTTTCTCCGATCAACCGCGGATGAAACGGCTCGATTGATCAAAACGGCCAAAACGGACAGCGAACGTTTGATCACTTACGAGCCAGATCGAAGACCCGAAGTAGCAAACTTGCTTCGTCTGATTGGGCTGTGCACCGAGCAAACGCCTGAAGCAATCGCCCATCAAATCGGCGATCAAGGCTCCGGCAAGCTGAAGACTTTATTGATCGAAGCACTCAATGCCTATTTTGCCCCGGTGCGTGAATACCGTTGCCAGCTCGAATCGGATCGAAGTTATCTCCGACAGATTCTCCAAGAAGGCAACTCAAAAGCCCGTAAAATAGCGATTGAAACTTTGGCTGAAGTCAGCAAAGCCATGAAAATGTGCTACTGATGACGTCGATCCTACTAGGCTAAGCCTAAGCGGCTCATGACTTTTTGCAAATCAGACCAAGCTTCGACTTTTTTATTCGGACTTCGTAGAAGATAAGCGGGATGATACGTTGGCATCAAATCAATGCCTTCGTACGCTTGCCACTGGCCGCGAATGGAAGACATCGCTAATTCGCGCTTCAGCAAGCTTTGGCATGCATAGCGACCCAAACCGACAATCACCTTAGGCCGAATCAAAGCCAATTGCTGTTTCAGAAACGGCTCGCAGGCGTAGATTTCGTCTGCTTCTGGGTTTCGGTTCTCTGGAGGACGGCATTTGATCACGTTACAGATATAGACCTGCTCACGATCCAATTTCATCGCTTGAATCATCTTCGTCAAGAGCTGGCCTGCTCGACCCACAAAAGGCAATCCTTGCTTATCCTCATCGGCTCCCGGGGCTTCTCCCACAAAAACCAATTCAGCGTGAGGGTTTCCAGCACCAAAGACAATTTGAGTCCGCGTACGGCACAACTTGCATCGTTGACAATCGCCGATTTGATTGAGACGAAGCAATTCCAGATCAGCAGGCTCTTCAGGAGACTGAACCGTGTGTGTCGGATTCAAACCCAGTTCCTGATAGAGTTTTAATCGAGTCACAAGCGTTTTTTGTAAACTTTCCATTTTGATGTGGAAAATTTGACAATTTTTCGGATTAAGTCAAGCCGCTTTCAAACCTTGCATTCTCAGATTCGATGCAACCGAAATCAGATCTCTTTGTCTGATCCAACGTTCGCGACCCAATCGCATCAACCAAACCTGCCAGTAACGACCTTGAGCATCACAATGCCAACTCGACCGATGGGATAATCGAAAGCCTATTTGCTCATAAACCCGCAAAGCGGCTTTGTTGAATTCTAAGACCTCTAAGATCATCTCTTGATAGCCCATTTGATGAAAAAAGTAGTCCATCAAAATCATCATGGCCGCCTTGCCGATTCCTTTGCTTCGAAATTTTGCTTCTCCAATCTCGATAAACAACTCGGCTTTTTTGCGCTCCACATCGATTTCTTTGAGGCCGATATTCCCAATGTGTTGCCCACTCGCCTCAATCGCATACGTTTTCCTGTGGCGATCCGATAATAAAATCTCGATGTACTGATCCATCGTACGCACATCAAAGGGCAGAAGCTTTCGCTGTTCAGGGCCTGGGATCACAAAAGTCATCTCGACAATATAAGGATCGCTCAACCATTTTCGTACGCGAAAATCATCGTTTCGAACAAGACTTCTAAGACAAATTTCTAAATTATTATTAAATTTAAACCACACAATGATAACAATATCATAAATCTAGATTTCATTGGGTTCGATGACTTCCCCGGCCAAATCGTAATCGTGAGCCGAATCGATTCGAACACGCACCAGCTGGCCCGGCGTCAAAGGTCTTTCGGAAGACAAATAAGTCACTCCATCGATATCAGGGGCTTGGGACCATAGTCGACCCTTCAATAACAAGGGATGCTCTTCCGAAGGACCTTCCACAATCGCTTCATGGACCTGACCAATCATCGACTTTAATTTAGCTTTATGAATGCGGCGCTGCAGCCGCATTAATTTGTCAAAGCGAGACTTTTTCACACGATACGGAACCCGAGCATCCAGTTCAAAGGCAGCGGTTCCTTCTTCATCGGAGTACTTAAACACACCGAGTCGTTCGAATTGGATAGCAGACACGAATGCCATCAGTTTCTCAAAATCTTGCTCATCTTCTCCTGGGAATCCAACCATGACGGTTGAGCGCAGAATTAAGTTCGGAATTCGAGCGCGGAGTTCCAGCAAGAGCTCGGTCAGCTTGCCTTGATCCTTACCACGTCGCATGCGTCGAAGAACCTTGTCCGAGCCATGTTGAACCGGGATATCCAAATAAGGCAAAATATTGCCTCCCATGCTCAAGGCTTCCATCAGCTCTTTGCTTAAGCTGCGCGGATAGGCG
The DNA here is from genome assembly GCA_016000045.1 of Myxococcaceae bacterium. Taxonomy (NCBI): domain Bacteria; kingdom Pseudomonadati; phylum Myxococcota; class Myxococcia; order Myxococcales; family Myxococcaceae; species Myxococcaceae bacterium. The sequence goes on from JAECQY010000005.1 coordinate 98,052, forward strand.
TACATACACCGAACCCACTTCAGACCCTTGACTTCGTGCAAAGCGCTTAGCAACTGAGCCAGGGTGGGTTTTCCAGGCAAGTCATGACCGTAAGCGGTCAAATCCTGCGCGATGAGGCTCACCTCCACAACCCCCGAGCCTGCCAATCTTTCGGCTTCGCGTACAATATCATGGATAGGCCGGCTGCGTTGCTTGCCGCGAAGCTTCGGGATAATGCAGAATGCGCAAGCGTTATCGCAACCTTCGGCTATTTTTAAATAAGCCGTATGTTTCGGCATCGAGTTGACACGTGGTAGATCGTAATTTGCCAAATAGCGCAATTCATGGCTAACCAGATTGCGCTTGATTTGAACGACGTCGGATACGGGGCTCAGAGCTGATTTGATTTGCGCAAAATCCGCGGTTCCCAAAAAAGAATCCACTTCGGGCATCTCGCTTTCAAGCTCTTTCGAGTAGCGTTGAGCGAGACAACCGGTGACCACTAATTTTTGACCGGATTTTTTTTTGATTTCAGCCATTTGCAAGATCGCATCAATCGATTCTTTTTTCGCTTCACCAATAAAAGAACACGTGTTTACGACGATCGTGTCCGACTCTTCGGCTTCCGTCACCAATTCATGACCCTCTTGCAAGGCCAGACCAATCATATGCTCAGCATCGACTCGATTTTTCGGACATCCCAATGATATAAAATGAAGTTTACTCACAGAAGCAGCGTTTAGAGCAAATAAAGCTTCTTGTCCATGTAGGCACTCTGTCGGTTTTGCGAAAGCATTGGCGCTAGACTACATCATGACATGAGAATCCTATTTTACACAACACTCGCTTTTCTAAGCATTCACGCTGAATCCATTGAACGGCCTCCCATACCACAAACACTCTACGGCATCGGGCCTCACAAAGTCAGCTTTCAAAGCATGAGCCATGAATTTTTATGCGCAGAGCACGGTGGACAGACCTACTTGATTGCCAACCGTGCGCATTTAGGCCCTTGGGAAGAATTTGAAATTCATTGCCAAAATACTTCTTGTACCAAAGTCCAGATCGCAACGATCCAGGGCTGGTGGTTAGACAACGACCTTTTAGCAAGAGCCGGAAATAAGAATCTACGTTTTGAAGGTCCTACACGTTTTCAAAAACCGACTATCCGCATTGCAACGATGTCGCTCGATCACCATTCTGACACTCGATACGCTTTACGAAATGAAGACGGAAACTATTGGGTGGTGTGTCCGGACAAAAAAATCTGCATCGGCGATAAAAAATTTCCCGGAGAATCGGCTTTATTTCAGATCAAGCCAATCATCGAGCGACACGACGAACTTTAGCGTTCTAAGTGCAAGGCTATTCTTTGCCCCACTTCGGAGTCGGCTGCATCAGGCTTCCGATCAGCGTAAAATGAACACGGCCGTCGGCTTCTTCGGCGGCTTTGATATCCGGGCTCATCTCTAAAACAGAAGCGATTTTAGGATTCGCTTTTTGAAAATCCGGTTTTAATTTGAACCAACCCGAGCCCTTGAGAGGGCTCAATAAGATATTCTCAACCAGTTCCACATTTGCATTCACACGCGCTTCCAAATCCCCACCCGAAAGATTCAAGTCCGTGATGTGAGCTTTGCCATGCTGAAGCGAAATTTTTCCTGCAAACCGTCCAAGCACAATCTTAGGTAAAGTAAAGCCGCCTAAAGCTCCCCCAGGCAATTCGAACACACCGGGTCCAATGGACAAATTTTTGAAATCGATATTCGCTTGCCCATCGCCATCCTTGACCGGATTTTTCCCCAGATTTAAATCCGCATTCAGATTGAGCAAGCCATTCATTTTGAGATCCGTCTCCGCGTTCACCGGTCCACGAAGTTTTGCCAAATCAATCCCACGAATATTGAGCGATAGAGCAGACAATGCCCCCTCAGCTTTCAACGTCACGGATCCTGCCGCACTGCCGTCGTCGATTTTTGAATCAAAATGGATCTTCGGCTTTCCCAGTAAGGTGCTTAAAATTCCGAGACGAATTTTCAATTTAGCCAGTTTGAATTCCGCCCCCGATTCCTCGGTTTCACTGGCCATCCGGATCTGAACATCCTGCATCGCAATACCCGAAAGACGCCAAAGCGATAACTCGCCAACCATCACTTGAGGAGGAGTTTGAAAACGAGTACCCTGCTGCTCACCGGACAAAGCATGCAGAATCTGCTCCTCAAGCAAAAAACGAAACGAATCAATCGGAAAAGTCAGATACATCGAGACAAGAAACACCCATCCCAGAAACGACACATAAAGAACTTTTTTCATTTATTCTGCCTTCCAGGTTGAGACCGTAAGCTGTACATCCAGTAAATCCGGAGAATCGAAACGGGCTTTAACCTGAAGCCGAGTAATCTTGACCAACTCATTCCCCGATGAATGTTCTAATTCTTCCAAAAAAGCCGTTAGTCTATCCATCGATAATTCTTTGACCGTCACCACAACGCTGATCTGGGTAAGGTTTGAATGGGCCAATGGCTCACGCCTCTCATTCAAATCGTTCACCTTGAGGTCCAATCGCGTCGCGGCATTTTGCACCAAAGTAAAGAGGGCAACTTGGTTCGAACGAATTTTTGCCTCTCTTTTTTGTTGTTCATCTTTTATCTGTTGGTATTTCGTGGCCAACTCTGTGATTTGCCTCATTTCCTGATCCAATTGCCGGATTCTTTGCTGGCGAGCTGAAATGGAGCTTAAACAACACCCGATAATCAAAACAACAATCATCAAAAAAAACAGACCGATTAGACCGGCGACACGCTTCTTATGCTGATCGTTAAGGGCCTGAAATCGATCCCAGAGTACTTCAAGTCTCATTGAGAAGCCCCACAATCATAGTCCATGGATATTTGAAAATGCACACCGGATTCTCCCTGACGCGCCCGACCCTTCTCTACCTTTTTAAAACAAGGAACCTGACTCAGCGTCGAGACGATCTGATCGACAGACTCAAAGTCGGCTGTATTCCCAGACATACGAACACCCTTGTTCCCAATATCCAACTCACTTAATTTTAGCTTCAGATTTGGGGGGATCGCATTGGAAACCTCAACATAGATATCCAAGGCACTTTTATCCGGAATTTTGTCTTGTTTGTCTTGGGCCAGCATTTTTTTCATGGGGCCCAGGCAAGGATTGGCCCCCGTTACTTTTTCACACAGCTTTGCTTCTCGTTCGAGGAACGCATCGATTCGAGCACTCAAAAAGTAACGGCGCGTTCCATAGTTCACCACGATCAAACTGAGCAAGATCAAAGCCCAGATGCCCAGTTTTTGATTGCGACTTGAAACCAGTCGAACAGGAGAGGTAAAAGCAAATTCTTCTTTTCGCAGATTGAAGCGATTGAGTTTCTCGCGCGGAGTGCTGCCAATCAGCGCGTAGCTTAAAGCAAGAGCCAACACAGGAGAAAGACCCAACGGCCTGAGGATTTGACACGGGACTTTCAAACGCTCTGAGAACTCCGCCTCAACCCCGTCTGCCAAAGCCCCTCCGCCTGTCAAATAGATCTGAGAAATCGGCTCATCCAAAGAAAGCATGGTCTGCTTGATCTCCCGAAGAACGGAAGAGCGGTCTGATTTTCCAATGGAGCGCGCGATTCGGATTCTTCTGGAGTCGCCCACGCAGACCGTGCAGGTTTTATCTCCCATATCCACAACAGCCGCCACTCCAGAAACGGGTTGCGCCATTTTGAGCAACTCAAACAAAGCAGCCGATTTGATGGTTAAAATGTTTGGATTCACTTGGAACGTGTTCAACAAATCCAAATAGTTTCGAATCGTTTCTCGCTTAGCAAAGCCCGCGAGAATGGACTGCTGAGGATCTTCTTTTTGGCTGGCCAAGAACCATGAAATCATCAAATCATCGATTTCAAGGGGCAGGTGCGCATCCATCAACCCTCCCAAAATGCCACCTATTTTTTTAGCATTTGAGAACGGCACGTCCAAAGCTCGAATCTGAGCATCCACTCCTGAAATGCCACTCACCACAAAGTTTTGTTGGAAAGATTCATGGACACTCAGTTGCTGAAGGGCCTCTGGAGAATTAGGAATTTCAAAAGTCTCTTTGACCTCTCGACCTTCCAAACAAACAACCTTGATCGAATGGCTGCCTAAATCGAATCCTATCACCTGTTTCGCCATATTATTGAGCCCTAAAGTAGTAACGCTTCTGATCGCCTTTATAAACCCGTGTGGTCAGAGTCAGTGTTCGGCTAACCCCATTGATCGTCGCTTGGCTTTTTAGCGTAAAATACTTCGATTCCACACCCAAAATCTCCTGGCACATTTTATCATTAATCGACAGGGGTAATGCTTTGAGAAATTTCATAAAACCCACGGGGCTCACCGGGCCTCCACCGGTAGATTTGTACTGCATCCATTGCTGAGCCGCAGAATCAACCCAAGTCTGTGTTTGAAGATTAGGGTCCTGGTCATTGCTCGCGCAATACCGAATCAAAGCCTGCACAACCGGTTCTTGAGCGGACAAGATATTCACTTTGTTGTCATCTCCATAGATCGTCAGTGCCGGGGAAAATGCTTCAAAATGCCGATCCGAGAAGCCCGGGACTAAATTGAGCTCACTCAAACTATCGAAATAGGCATTTTTAGGCCTAAGGTCTTTCATCGATGCATACTGATCTCGTTCCGAGCCCCCAAAAGGTTGCCCCCAATCGCTGGGTGTCGCATAAGGATTAATTCGAAGCTCATCCTCATCGATGTAGTCATAGATATTGGCAATTAAATCGGCTCGATTCACTTTTTTAAAAAGTAAGTCTTGGTGGCGATTTGAAAAAAGAGAAGCGACCAGTTTTCGAACTTTTGAACGATTCTCTGCTTTGGTCCAGTTTGCCAGGGATATCTTGCTCTCTTCATCTTCCACGGAAACCGAGAAAGCTCCCTCAAAAGATCCGAATCCACCTTCCGGCGGGATAAACACTCCGTGATCTTCCTGGATTTTCTGCTTTTCTGCTTTGCGTTTTTTGACTGCTTCGCTCACATCGATCCCAAGCGTTGTCTGAAGCTCTCCTGAAACCAAATTTCCAAACAAGCTGCTGTCAATCGATAACATCTCCCAAATCGTCTGTTTGGGTATTGGCACTCCCATCGCCGCAAATTGCGTAAAATACGGTTGAATAGCGCTTTGAATCGTTAAAAAGAGGCCGGAGATGTTTAAGCCGCCTTCCGCGAGGGCTTGTGCCTTTAAAGCATCTCGTTGTCGCAGAGCAATCTGGTATTCGGACTGCTGCTCAACCATTAAGTCGGTCACCACCGCAGAGATCAAGGCGAGGGAGGTCACCACCAAAAGCAGCGCCATTCCACGGACTCTCAATTGCCGCTTCCCAGGAAGATGGGCTTGTCCAACCATACTTCAACCTCCGTTGTCATTCTTTCTACATCGTCTTCGTTCAATCGTGCACTCAACTCGACTTGAATGCGCGTTGGAAGAGACGCCGTCTGAATCGGTTGCCCTTCTGTTTGCCACAGACTGTCCCAAGCCAAAGTATTCGAGTTCCAATATTTCAACTGAATTTTCTCAATTCCCGGACAAACGAGTTTGGCTCGATTCTCTTGCCAAAGCGTCTTGCCCGGATTGAACCGCTCGCTGCGAAGCAAATTTCCATCTTTCACAAAATAGCTAATCTCACGCTCACCGCTTTCCTGCGCATCCTGCCGGTGAGTGTAGCCGCCAAAAGCCACAAATGAGATTCGGTTTTTATCTCCGCGAAATTGGGTATCCACCACTAAGTTCGTCATATTTCGATTGGCACTGATGTAAGCCATACTGAGCTCTGAGCTCAATCGAGCCAAAGCCTGACGAATCAGATGATGCCGCTCGGAAATTGAAATCGCTTTCTCAGACACGTGCAAGGCGGAATTGAGGCTTGAAAGTAAGATCACTCCCATGAACCCTAAGATGGCCGCTGCAATCAATATTTCGATCAAGCTAAAGCCTCGTTTCATGGACGACGCATCTCCGGCGAGTTCAGCTGAGTCGAAAGCAGCGAGGCTAAATCGGCCAATGGCTTTGGATCCACGACGTGAGTGACGATTTTTAGGTCTTCAGCAACACCTTGTTCTTGCCAACGTACAATCAAAACCAATTCTCGTATCGAATCTCCCAGCGTATTCGAAATCAAGCCAAAGAACGGAGCGAGCATATTGGCATTTAAATCAAGCCCAGCCATGGGGTTGCCTTGATTTGACTCGGGATTCACCTGGGCCTTCATGGCTTTGTTAATAGCCTCTGGACTGGGTGGAGGCATATTAAATCGAAGTCCGTGGCACTCCCAACGAAAGTCTCGATATCCTTCTCCCTCAAAAGTCCCGCTGTTTTCATAGTCACCAATGGCAAAACCCTTCTTCAACAGATCGTACTTACAATCAATCAGTTGTTTTCGAGCTAACTGCGTCGCAATATTCAAAGAACGCCCCTTGGCTGCTAGTTTCATGGACCGAGCTTGAGCGTCGAACAAGTAAAGCAATGCCATCCCCATAATCGCCATGGCAATCATGACTTCCAGCAATGAAAACCCTGAAACCTTTGAACGGCTAAGATTCTTCAATCGGCAACTCTTGATCTTCTATCATCACAGAACCTGTCAACGGTTCGACAATGAGGTTATAAAGGCGCTTGGCATCCGGATCATCCGCCAAAATAATCTGTGCGGATTCCGTATACCCATCAGGAAAGAAATAAAGCGCTACGTGCCCCGCGCTCTCCCGTTTCTCAAAGTGCTCGATCCAGATGCTTTTAAAGAAAACATCGTCTTTCAAGCTCTGTACCTTTCCTAGTTCATCTTCAACAGGCTTGAATTCAGGCTTTTTGATGGCTTGCCCCATCTCGCGAGCCTCGCGTTCTTCTTCCTCATCTTGTTCTTTGCTTTTGGATCTCACCCAATCCGATGATTCTTCCACCCAGTAAGAGCGATTATCCAGATCAAAAACAATTCGGCAGGTCTTTCCCGAAAGACCGGCGCGCGAATAGGTGTCGCGAATCAAAGCTTGAACCTCAATCGCAGAACGCTTCAAACGGCTTCCGGTCACGGACCTCAAGGTAGGAACGGCAATGGCGGCGAATACACCCACCAAAAGCAACACAACCATCATTTCGATCAGCGAAAATCCGCGTTTATTGTTCCCAATTGCCAACATCGTCTTCCGTATCGGCTAAACCATCGAGTCCATACGAACGCACATCGCAGCCTTTGGGATGGTGAACACCGGGGCAAACAAAGGTGTACTCATTCCCCCATGGATCAACCGGTTCTTTTTCAATGTCACCATTCGAGATAAGACTTTCCCAGCTGCTGGGTTCTTTTCTTCGTTCAGCTTTATACATGATCAATTTTTGTGCCAAAGCATTGGCTTCGGCCTGAGCTGCTTTGACCTGCCCTTTCTTCAATTGACCAAAAGTAGCGACTGCAATCCCAGCTACGATGATGCCGATCAGCATCATCACAATCATGATTTCAATTAACGAAAATCCTTTCAAACCTGATTTCATACCTTTTGTCTCTCCTTATTTAACCAGACTATTCATCTGCATAATGGGCGTCAAGATTGCCATGACAATAAAACCGACACTCCCTCCCATGATGACGATCATGATGGGCTCTAGCAGAGAAGTGAGAGTCGTGATTTTCAATTGGACCTGCTGTTCGTAAGTGATAGCCACCCGATTTAGCATGCCTTCCAGCTGGCCTGATTTTTCTCCAATGGCGATCATATGCGTCACCATCGGAGGAAAACAACCACTCCGCTTTAACGGAGTTGCAATATCTTCCCCCTCGCGCACGGCATCTCGAACCTCATCAATGGCTTTTTCCAAAACATCATTCGCAACCAAATTTCGGACAATCTGCAAACTCTGCAATAAAGGAACCCCGCTCGCTAAAAGAGTGGAGAGAGTCCTTGAAAAACGAGCCACCGAAATCAGCTGCGTGATTGGCCCTACAATCGGAACTCTCAAGCGAAGTCGATCCCATCGGGCACGGCCTTGAGGCTTTTTTTTCCAAACCATCAAAGCATAAACAAAGCCTCCTAAAACCAGCAAAATCAACCACCAAAAATCGCTGATGAGATGGCTGATGCCAATCAAAAAGCGTGTCATGAAAGGCAGCGGCACTTTGGCTTTGATGAATATTTGCGAAATCCGAGGCACCACCGTGGTAAGCATCACCACCATAATGGAAAACGCAACCAAAGCCATCACCAAGGGGTAAGTCATGGCACTCAACACTTTGCTTTGAAGTTGCGCCTGTCCTTCTAAATAGTCCGATAAGCGTTCCAAAACGAGTTCGAGAGCACCTGAGCTTTCACCCGCACGAACCATATTCACATAAATCACGGTAAAGGCCCGGTGGCGTTCCAATGCATTCGCTAAGGACATTCCCTCATTCACATTCGAACGAATCTCAGAAAATATCCGTCGAAGCTTTTGGTTCTGAATCTGATCGATCAGCGCATTTAAGGAGTCGACCAAAGGAACCCCCGATTGCAACAAGATACCCAATTGACGAGTGGATGCTGCAATATCAGCCGTACTCACTCTCGAAAACAAAGCCTCGAATCGGATGGGTTGTCCCCAAAAACTTTTCTTTCCTTTTGATTTTCCAGTCGAAGCACTGGAAGCTTCATCAATTTGAGTCGCTAAAACGCCTTCTCTCTTTAATAAAACTCGAAGAGCTTTGACGCTATCGGCATCCCGAGAGCCTTTGACGCTTTTCCCTTTCAGATCGTAGCCGTGATACTCGTATATTGGCATGTTTAATCCAGCGTCAGGCTTTCTTCACGAGTCATACGCGTCACTTCTTCCAGCGTTGTGATGCCTGCTTTGACTTTTTGAGCCCCATCTTCTCGCAGCGTCACCATACCCTGTTCACGCGCTTTGGCTTTGATGGTTGCCGAGTCCGCATTTTGAAGAATCAATTGACGAATATTGTCATCAACCAGCATCAATTCAAAAATACCTTGCCTTCCCAGATAGCCCGTCTTTTGGCAGCTCTCACATCCTTTTCCTCGCCAGAGATAGGGGGTGTCTTGGGGATCCAAACCCAGTTCGCGAAGTTCTTCTTCGGTTGGAACATAGCTTTCACGGCACTCCGAACAAATCGTTCGAACCAAACGCTGCGCCAATACAGCCATCAAGGAGCTCGCCACCAAAAACGGTTCCACCTGCATATCGACTAGCCGAGTCACCGCACCAGGCGCATCGTTCGTATGAATCGTTGAAAACACCAAGTGACCGGTCAAAGAGGCTTGAACGGCAATTTCAGCGGTCGTTCGATCTCGAATTTCCCCAACCATAATGACATCCGGATCCTGACGTAGAAAGGCTCTTAAACCACTGGCGAAAGTCAAATCGATCTTGGTATTGACTTGAACCTGGCCGACACCCGGCAATTGATACTCAACCGGATCCTCAATCGTCAAAATATTAAGTTCAGGCGTATTGATTTGAGATAGACACGCATACAAGGTCGAAGTTTTCCCCGAACCCGTTGGACCGGATACTAAAAAGATACCATGAGATGCGTTGATAATTTGATGAATCGATTTCAAATTATACTTCGAAAAACCAATCTCTTCCAGAGACTTTAAAACGCTGGAGCGATCGAGAAGACGCATCACAATCCGTTCTCCATACCCCGTTGGCACGCTGGAGACGCGAATATCAAAATCTTTACCGGCTACTTTGAGGCGTATGCGGCCATCTTGAGGCAAGCGCTTTTCAGCGATATTGAGCCCAGCCATAATCTTAAGTCGAGAAATAATCGAATTTTGAAAACGCTTCGGAGGCTTAATAATCTCATAGAGAATGCCGTCAATTCGGAACCGAACGACCAAGTCACGTTCAAACGGCTCAACGTGAATGTCGCTGGCCCTATCTTTCACGGCCTGACTCATCAGAGAATTGACAAGACGAATAATCGGAGCCTCGTCATCTCCCTCGCTGTCCAGCAAATCGACCACTTCTTCTTCGAGACCGCCTTTGATGGTATCGGATTCCGACTCTTCCAACTCGGCAACGGCTGTTTCAGCTTGACGAATTAATCGGTCATAAGCACGATTAATCGAATTCATGATCAGCTCCGGCGCAGCCACATAAGCATCGAGCTCTTTCCCGAACAAAAGCCGAAGTTCGTCCAACAAATCGACCAGAAATGGTTCTGCGCAAACAAGAGCGATATGGCCATTTTCCATCACTCCAATCGGCAAGACTCGATTTTGCTTGGCAAAACTAATCGGAAGAAGTCTCAGAATCTCGGGATCGATCTTTTCAACTTCGATCTTATCGAGATAAAGCAAATCCATCTGGGCCGCCAAAGCCTTGGCGAGCTGAGCGGTGCTGATCGCTTTGAGGGAAACAAGGACTTCTCCCAAGCGACCTCCTTTTTCTTTTTGCACCTGCACCGCATCCAAAAGCCGTTGATCCGTCACCGAAAAGAGCGTCTGAATAATTTCGCCAATGGGTCTACCCCAAAGCATGTTTCCTTCGCTCATAGACTACTGTTCTACCTTGACGGAAGCAGGCTCTGATTCGGTCAGCATCGAAGGTGGCACCTGAACCGGAGCAGCGCCCGATTCTAAAATGCTTTGTTCCGACGAGGAAGGGTCCAGCGTTTGAAATTTATGCCGTTCCCAATCGTCGTGAACGGGCTTAAACACGGTCTCATCCGGCAACCCTTTCCCCCCATTCTCGGTCTTCTCCATTTCAAAGCTCACTTGATGAATGAGATGCGCAACAGGCCCTGTTTTTTTATCGTAGTCGATATAAGGGTCAAACTTCGTGATTTTGTCTCCGAAGTAGAGCTTGGAAAATTCTTCTCGCTCTTGGACTTTTCGTTGGTAGATACGCTGCAGATCGTTTTCGTCTCGCACCACATAAGGAGTCAAAACAAGCATTAGATTTTTCTTCACTTTTTCTTTTCGAGTGTTCTTAAACAAATGCCCCAGCACAGGAATATCGCCCAACCAAGGAATTTTGCTTTCAATCGTTCGATAAGTCTCGTCTACCAATCCCCCCAATACAATCGTCTGCTGATCCTGAGAAGTCACAACTGTTTTCGTGGTTTTTGTATTAAACGTATATTGCGTATTGCCTTTAATGCCGCCCAACTCGATTGCATTGCCAATGGTACTCACATCTTGCTCAATCTCGAGCCGAACGTTGTTATCGTCGTTGACATGGGGAGTAATGGTAAACTTGAGCTTCGGTTCTTGATACGTGACATTCTGCATGGGAATGCCGAGTCCTCCTTGACCGGTCCCAAAACCGACCGTAGACATACCACTCACCGTTGGGACTCGCTGGCCTACCGACATCTCCGCTTTTTCGTTGTCCATGGTCATCAACGAAGGCGTCGATAGAACATCCACGTTCGAATACTGCTGCATGATATCCAAAATCGCACCAATACCTGGCACTTTGAGATTGTTTCCGTTCAAACTCAAATCTTGTGTGGGCCCAATAAACCCCATCGTGTTCAAGAAAGGCGCCAAGCCAGCAGCAGCCACGCCGTTGACATTATTGGTCGCGATGGCAGCCCCGATTTTTGTAAAGACATCGGTCGCCAAACTCTTGCCAGCTGGATTCGCTAGAATAAAGGTCGAATTATTGCCTGCAATTTGAAACGGGATACCGCCAAAGGCTCCCAGACTGAAATTATTGGTATCATCGAGGCTGATTTCCATAATGGCCGCTTCCACAAAGACTTGCGTGCGTTTTTTATCTAATTTGGCAATCACCAGCGTCAGAGCTTTGTAATCTCTTGGGCTTGCGGCTACGACAAGCGAGTTCGTTGCTTCGTCAGCGGTGACTTTAATTTCGCTCTCAAACATAGCATCTCGAGCAAATCCATTGGGCGTTCCGACTGAAGCACGTTGACCGGAACGCATCCCTTGCACCAAAGTCGATAGAGTGGTCGAGATTTTTTTTGCATCTCCGTTTTTGAGATAGTAAACATAGATCTGGCTTTGGGTTCCGGCTCCCGAAGTAGGAACATCCAAAACATCGATCATTTCTTTGATCTGAACAAATGCCTTATTCGAAGCAATGATGATCAACTTATTCGTTCGCTCGTCTGCAATAATTTTTTTAAGACTAAAGTTATCCGCAGCCCCACGGGATGCTAAATAGTCCTCGTACGGTGATCGAGAAGGAGCCTTTGCTTCCGGTTTCCCCGACAGCGACACAAAAATATCGTTCAACTTATTTTGGATCTGAGTCGCATCTGCGTGGATCAGATCCACAATATGAATTCGATTGGAGGCGCCGGCGATATCCACCTTGCCTAAAATATCCATGATTCGCCGAATATTGCTGGATCCATCTGTGATGACCAAAAACGTCTCACCCACGACGATGAGGTCCCCCAGTCGACTGATCAAGCCTTTGACCAACGATTGAGCAACATCCTTCGGAATGTGTTTCAGATCGTACAAGAAGGTCACCATTCCTTCGTCGCGAGGCAACTCGGCTTTCTCGTTCAAAACAGGTACCGGCTGTTTGTTCGAATCTCCGCGTTTGATGATTTTGTAATAGTCTCCCGTTTTAAAGAGACTCAGCTCGTTTGCTTCCAACGTGCTTTCAAAAGCTTGCCACGCTTGCTCAAGCGTAATCGGGGTTCGGCTGATAATCGAGATTTCCTGAGACGGTTTAATACCACTGCCAATAATAAAATTTCGACACATTAAGCGGCTAATCTGATCGACCAAGTCCGACAATTTCGCCCTCTCAAGATTCCAAGGAAACTTTCCTTTGGGCTTGATGCACTTGGTTGGAACCACCGTAGAAACATCTCCCAAGCTTCCAGCGCTTCTTCCGCTTAAATCCGGTCGCTTGGCAGGAGAAGGCCTCGGAAACTCGGAACCACTTCCTCGCAACGGAGCCAAGGGCAAATCATCATCGTACGGACCCGCTTGTTGAGACCAAAGTGTCGCTGATAAAAACAGGAATAAGCAAATACATTTGAGCATGGTTTAGCTACCTTAAAATCGAAATTTCAGAAGAATAAGAACTGGAGTCGCGCTTAAAGTCAATGCTGAGATTCTTCGCGGTGGATCGTGTCTGGAAAAGCTCGAATGCTTTATCAGGGCTATTAATCTCATACCCATTCAGACGCATAATGATATCTCCACTTTGCAAACCAACTTTTGCAAAAACAGAGTTCGGAACAATATTAGTCACTTTAAAACCAATGGGTTTGCCATTTTCATAAGCGGGAATCAAGCGAGCCTGATTTGAAATTCTGGCCAGATTTCCCATGGTTGCATCAAAATCCCTCCCATCTATCTCATAAGCGTTTGGCCCAACTCTTCGAATGGTAGAACCCAAGTCTTGAGCAGAGCTTTCCGAAGAAGCTAAACCTCTTCGATTCATGGGTTCTGGAGCGGATGCGTCATTCAGCCCCAGATATTCGTAACGTCGATCTCGTTCGTTGTAAATAATCACGCGCTGCTCTTCGATTCGCTTCACGGTAGCGACATTCATCAATCGGTTGCAAGGAGCCAAAGTCTCCGTCACAGAAGATCCTAAAACTTCGATGTAGATGGCATCGATCGGGTAAGATGTCGGCACACATTCGTTGATCGAATAGCTTTTGATCGTGCCATTCGACTCGATGGAAGCCAACGAATACTGGGGACCTGGAAACACGGCCGTTGCGACCAATCGAGCTCCGAGCGTAGAAGGCACGGCATCTTCCCAACGACCCGATTCTTTTTCCGTATCATCCAGTTCGATCAGGTTAATTTTCTCTCGCCTGGCTCCAAACAAATTTCGATCGTTGACCCTGGCATAGTCACGTTGTGCAATCGCTTGCGCCGCTGGTTTGGATGCTGGTTTTAAATCAACGGGCTTATCTAAAAACGATTTTTCAACCCGGTATCCTACCCAAAGATTGATCGTGCTCGCCACGAGAAAAATACACGCCACCCAAAAGAGCAGACGGACCATCCAAAATTGACCTGTAAATCGCCACTTCATCGTATCAAGAACCCTTAACACCAATTCGAGCTCGCTTCCACCGGAAAGTCAAGTCGGTGACGCTCGCCGCTCTTGAAACGTCGTAGAGCGGCTCTTGCGATCATAACCGCATTGTCCACACAACGATGAGTCGGCGGCAAATAGATCGGCAAATGATCGCTTGCCCCGAGCGCGATCAGTTCGCTTCTCAGAGCCGAGTTCGCGGAAACTCCCCCGCCAGCCACCACATTTCGAACTCCCGTTTTGGAGACTGCTAAGCGTATTTTTGCGACCAGCGCTTCCGCAATATTTTTTTGTAAGCTCGCGCAAAAATCAGCTCGGTCTTGCTCATGATACTGAGAACGCTCAATCATCCGACGAGCAGCTGTTTTTAAACCCGAAAATGAATAATTTAGGGTATCCTGATGTTTAAAAGCGGTTGGAAACACAAAGCGATTCGGATCGCCCTTCTTCGCCAGACCATCAATTTCTTTGCCAGCAGGATAGGGCAACCCAAGCAGCCTTCCAATTTTGTCAAATGCCTCTCCCGCTGCATCGTCCAAAGTTTGGCCTAAAAGTCGAATTTCGTAATCTGCGTCGACATGATACAAGGAAGAATGCCCACCCGAAGCAACAAGGCCCAAAAAGGGCGGTTGTGGGAAATTGGGTTCCCCCCATCCCGCTAACAGATGTCCCTCAATGTGGTGAATGCCTAAAATCGGAATATCCAATGCCTGCGCAAAACCTTTGGCAAACTGAGCGCCGACCAACAAAGAACCAATCAATCCTGGCTGATTGGTGACCGCAACAGCCTCGATATCCCGAGGAGCTTGACCGGCTCGAACGAAGGACTCTCGCACCAATTCCGCAATCTTAAAGAGATGTTGGCGCGAAGCAATCTCGGGAACAATTCCGCCAAAAGGAGCATGAGGCTCAATTTGAGAATGAACCAGATCGGATAAGATCTCTCCTTGGCCATTCAAGACCGCTACCGCGCAATCATCGCAGCTGGATTCAATAGCCAATAACGCTTTAGGCTCCATGAAGGGCAGGTCTAGCATGTTCTTAACTCTTTAAGAACAGGTATTGCAGTTGCTTGCCTGTGACGCTTCAAGCTGCCTTCTCCAAAATTAAGCTCACACACTTGAGTTGCTTGGCATTCGCGTATTAGGCTCGTTTTTTCATGGGTACCTCCCCCTGTTTTGATGCGCTGGAATCCTCGCTAGCCTCATTTTTTTTGTTTTGACTTGATTTAATTAATGAAAACGATAATCATTCTCATTATGAAACTATCCATTGTCCTCATGATTTTTCTTGCCCAAACTTTGCCAGCTCACTCACACCGGCATCATACCGTGAACGGAACCCTGGAAACAAGTTTTGGGTATTATTCGATGCTCTGGAATACCGCGGAGCTAGCTCTACACTCCGCCGAACTTTTTGGCTACAAAGGGGGCTGCAGCCATGGTTGCGGGCATCATCATGGTTCTTTTCCAGAACGAATTTACCACAGTTTCGAAATTGCCACGCATGCACTCAATAGCTTTGAGGCCACTGCTCACCTTTCCGAGAATTTCTCCGATTGGCTTTCCCAATACGTTTCAACCGGCGTCTCTTCGATGGCTTCGATTTTAGCCAATGGAGGCATTGTTCTCTATCGGGCGAAAGATTTAAATCGGGGAATCAAAACCACGACAAAAGAGCGACGCTTCCTTCCTGCCATGATGAGCACCTGGTTTTTAGCCGATATGATTGGCCACCTATCAGCCATCTACTTTGGCTTGCAAGACCAAGCTCAATAAACCTCTACTGCGCCCAATGAGATGTCTTCGAAAAACACCTCATAAGCGCACTTAATTATCTCCAGAATAAAGGCAATTTGAAAGATTTTTAGCTTTCAAGGCTGTTTGCTCAAACGCCTCTTATCTCTCCAATCGCCGTCATGAAATATTTCAACACAAAGCTCAATAGGATTTATTTTAGCTTTGGGCAGCAGGTTATATCTCCGGTTTGATTGCCACGCCGGCTGCGTCTCCTTTTGACAGACCGCGCGTAACTGAGTAGTCCTTCGGGCAACTACTTATGAATCAGCTCATCACTCCCATTTCGTACTCTTTGCAAGAAATTCGCCAAATGCCAGCGCAGGATCTGTTGATCACCATCCGAGACCGAGGCTTACACGATAGTCTGGCATTTTTAGGCATGCTGTCGCCCGAACAATTTCAATATATCATGGATCTCGATGCCTGGACCGATGACCGAATTCAAAACGAGAAAATCGAACCTTGGTTAGAAGCCATGATGGAGTCCAACCCGCGAAAAGCCGTCCAAGTTTTCCATGAACTGGACATCGAACTTCTAGCGTTTTTGTTGAGAGAGAACTCTGAAGTTTACGAATTAGACGATGGTCAGGAACCCGACGATTTACCAAACGATCGACTGCAGACACCGGACAATCGCTACGTGATCACTTTTTCAAAACCCATTTGGCGTCATTTTTTTGAGCATTTAATGGCTCGAGACTTGACCTTTGCTCTCCAAATCATGCAATCTATCCGCTACGAAACCGCTTCTGGTCTGGAAGAAGAAGCTTTTCGGTGGCGCGATGGGCGAATGCAAGATTTGGGCTTTGCTCCTTACGAAGAGGCGAAAGCGGTTCTTAGCCGCATCAACCCTGACATCTCTCTGGAATATCCTACTATCTTGCTAGAAGAGGAGCCTACTCTCAACCCAACACAAGCCATTGTAAGCTCTTTGGAAACCGACCATGTGTTTACTCAGACCCTCTCCACACTGCCAAACGACACGCAAAAACGAATCTTGAGCGAATTCGTATCGACCTGCAATCAAGTGCATCAAGCTCTGAATCGGGATTCAGGCGATCGCCAGTCTCTTCGAGAAACGGTACAATACGTCACTCTATTGCTGGACAAGGCCCTTCACTACCGCTCTCCCGAAGTACTTGCGACCTCCCCAGTCCGAACGCTGTTTCAAATTGGCCGTACCTTGGAAAATGCGTGATTACCTACTTTCTCGGTGTGGGAAGTTCACACCCACAAGCGCCGCTTTGGATTAACAAGGCCGAAGCCTGCTTGCGTTCGCATCCTGGTATCCGCTTTGTTGCCAAAAGCCCCAACTACCCCAACCCTGCTTTCGGTGGCCAAACTTCTTTTTTCTTTACCAACTGTGCCTTTCGAATCCAGACTTCCCTTCATCCAAACGCACTTTGGTTTCTTTTGCACCAGATCGAAATGCGCTTAGGCCGTATTCGAACCGCAAAAAATGGACCCAGAACCCTCGATCTGGACATTCTTGATCGAAGCGCTGGGCCTATGCAAACCGACTATCTTCAAATTCCACATCCAGAATTTAACAATCGACCCTTTGCACTAAAACCAGCGGGTGATATAGGTTTTAGATGACCAAGAATATCCATACAAAAGAAGATCCCAACTTAAAAGAACGTTTAAAGTCTCTTGAACTGGCCGTTGCGAGCATCGAAAAACAGTTTGGAAAAGGTTCCATCATGCGCCTAGGGGCGGATGATCCTTTGGCTTCCGATGTAGACGCCATCTCCACAGGCTCGCTGGGACTGGATATGGCCCTTGGTATTGGAGGGTATCCGCGAGGCCGAATCATCGAAATTTACGGCCCAGAATCCAGCGGTAAAACAACGTTGACGCTGCACGCAATCGCTGAAGTCCAGAAAAAAGGCGGTATCGCGGCTTTTATTGATGCAGAACACGCTTTGGACGTTAGCTACGCTCGCAAGCTGGGGGTCCGAACCGAAGATCTTTTAATCTCCCAACCAGACACCGGAGAGCAAGCCCTGGAAATTGCGGACATGTTGGTTCGTTCCGGCGCCATTGATCTCGTCATCGTCGACTCCGTAGCCGCTTTGGTTCCCAAGGCTGAAATTGAAGGCGAAATGGGCGATTCGCACATGGGTCTTCAAGCTCGACTCATGAGTCAAGCTTTGCGTAAATTAACCGGAACCATCTCAAAGTCGGGCACAACCATCATCTTTATCAATCAACTTCGAATGAAGATTGGGGTGATGTTTGGAAACCCTGAAACCACGACCGGTGGGAATGCTCTTAAATTCTACGCCTCGGTTCGATTGGATATTCGCCGCCTGACCGCCATTAAAAACGGTGAACAGGTGATTGGAAATCGAACTCGGGTCAAAGTCGTCAAAAACAAAGTAGCGCCTCCGTTCAGAGAAGTCGAATTTGATATTCTCTATGGCCAAGGCATCCAAAAAGACGGCGAATTGATCGATATCGGTGTGGATCTCGGCGTGATCGAGAAGAGCGGGTCCTGGTTAAGCTACCAGGGTCAAAAAATCGGCCAAGGTCGCGAAAACGCTAAACAGTTCTTTTCAGAAAACCCAACGGTCCTCGCAGAAATCGAATCCAAGGTCCGGGCTCAATCCAACCCCGGGCAAGAGAAACCTGCCATGAACGCCAATCCTACTCCGGAAATCCTGCCTTAATGCGCGTTTATTCTTGGAATGTAAACGGCATCCGTTCGGCTTCGAAAAAAGGCCTTCTCGATTGGCTTCGTGAGTCGAACGGTGATATTATTGGTCTTCAAGAAGTCCGTGCATTCCCAGAACAAATCCCCCTCGAATTACAAAAACCCGAGGGGTATTTTTCTCATTTCTCTGCGGCTGAACGCCCTGGGTACAGCGGCGTTGGGCTCTACAGTCGACAAAAGCCAGACGAAGTCCAAACCCTTCTCAATTTCGCTCCATTCGATGCCGAAGGCCGAGTGCAAATCGCTCGATTCGAGCGACTCTTTGTAGCCAATATTTACTTCCCCAATGGACAAGGGAAAAACAACGACAACAGCCGAATTCCTTTCAAGCTCGCTTTTTATGAAGCACTTTTTAAAGAGCTCGAGATTTTGAATCGAGCTCATGAGCGAGTCCTAGTGATCGGAGATTTCAACACAGCGCATACCGAACTGGATATCGCCAGGCCTAAAGAAAATCAAAAAACCAGCGGATTTACGGCCGTTGAACGCGAAGAAATGGATCGCATTCTTTCTTTAGGCTGGGTCGATACTTTTCGCTTGTTTGAAAAAAAATCCGGGCACTACTCTTGGTGGAGCCAACGCGCCGGAGCCAGAGCTCGGAATATCGGTTGGAGAATCGATTACGTCTTAGCCTCCCAAGCAGCTGCGCCGCTCATCCAGAAAGCTTTTATTTTGCCTGAAATCTCAGGCTCGGATCATTGCCCAGTGGGTGTCGACGTGGAAAACCCTTAGGCGGAAGGCCAGGCATGTTTATAACTTGGACGCCCTCTCAAGCGCTCTCGCCACGAAAGCACATGCGGGTAGGCAACCAGTTCAATTTCTTTCAACTGGTCCAACAAATCCAGCAAGGGCGTCGCCAAAGTATCTGCAATCGAGTAGTCGCCGGCCAAATACGCTCGACGCGCCAAATGCTTGTCCAAAACATCCAGCTGACGCTCCAATTCTTCCATAAAAGCTCTCATCATTTGCGAACGCGTATCGGAGCCTTCGTACAGATGAGCCTCTGTTAAAACGCTCCAAAGCAAGTCACCCAAACCAGAAGATAGAAAACTTAACCAGCTAAGTGCTTGAGCTTTTGAGCTCAGATCGCTAAACGACAAAGGAGACTTCTCAAAACGCTCCGCCAAAAAGTGCAAGATAGCCGGAGACTCAAAAACGGACAACTCGCCGCTCGGTCTATGCTCTACCAAGGCCGGAAGTCGACCAAAAGGACTTCGGCGTAAAAAAGCGGCTGTCCGATCTTTGATTGGATCCACTTCTCGAGGCGTAAAAGTCACACCGCACTCGGCAAGCGCAATGCGAATTGCAACGCAGAAAGGAGAAGCTCGGTATTCGTAGAGGGTAAACGGAGGCGCTTTCGATGATGCCATGGCCCTTATTATGACACGGAAGCTGACGGTTGCAAAGAGCGTTATTGGCTAAGAATGCGCAGTGGCCCTATTTTGCAAATTCTCGACTAAAAAATCAAAAACCCTCTGACTAATCAGAGGGTTCGGTTGACGGTTAGGCTTTCAATTACTTGATAGCAACTTGAGCGCCTTCAGCTTCCAATTTGGTTTTCATGGCTTCTGCATCTGTTTTCGAAACAGCTTGCTTGACCATTTTAGGAGCGCCATCGACCAAGTCTTTGGCTTCTTTCAGACCCAAGCCAGTCAATTCGCGAACGACTTTGATGACCTGAATTTTCTTATCGCCTGCAGCGATCAATTCCACATCGAATTCTGTCTTCTCTGCGGCAGCAGCAGGAGCGCCCGCAGCTGGCATCGCAGCCATCATCATTCCACCACCGGCAGCAGCCTTAACGCCCCATTTTTCTTCGAGCATCTTGACCAATTCAGCGGCTTCCAAAATGCTGAGAGCCGAAAGTTCATTCCCTAATTTTTCAATATCCGTTGCCATGTTTTACTCCTTATCCTTGTCTAATTTTGCTTGAATCACACCGACCACATGCGATGCTGGCGCATTAATTTGAGCGAGCAGTTTCGCCGGCACTCCATTAATCACACCCAACAATTGCGCACGCAATTCTTCCAAACCAGGCAAAGCCGCAAAGGCCTTCACTTTTGCCAGGTCTAATCTTACTCCGGCATTGAGCCCGGCCTTAATCTCGAACTTCGCACAAGCTTCTTGGTATTTCACCAAAACTTTTGCCGGAGCGACAGCATCGGTATCACTCCAAGCAATAGCCGTTGAATTTGCAAAGTCCTCAAACAATGCCTTTACCGGCGTTGAGTCCGCTGCAATGCGAGCGAGTTTATTTTTGATTACTTTAAACCCAACTCCTGCATCGTGCAGTTGACGACGCAAAGTTGATACTTGAGCTGCATCCAAGCCTTGTACGCTGGTCAAAACAATCGACTCAGCAGACCCGAACACGCTCTTCAGAAACTCAATTTGTTCTTCTTTTTCTGTTCGTTCCATTTACACACCTCACTTAAATTGAACGAGACGTGTGCAAATCGGTTACGATTACTGCCACCATCTCGGCAGGATTTTTAAGCCTCCACTCAGAAGACCCCCTGCTGTCATCGACGATCTAACTTCAAAAATTTTAGTCCGCGATAGCCATGACCTCAGTCAAGTCTACCTTCACGCCCGGACCCATTGTCGAAGACAGGGTCACTTTGCGAACGTATTGCCCTTTCAAGGAAGCTGGTTTGGCACGCAAAACGGCCCCCAAGAGAGATTTCATATTGTCTTTCAAATGAGAGGCCGAGAAGGAAATACGGCCCAAAGGCGCATGCAAAGTTCCCGTCTTATCTACTTTGAATTCGATCTTGCCACTCTTGACTTCTTTGACCGCTTTAGCGACATCCAGAGTAACAGTCCCAACCTTAGGATTTGGCATCAAACCACGAGGTCCCAGCACTTTCCCTAATTTACCAACCACTCCCATCATATCCGGAGAGGCGACCACTTTGTCAAAATCCATAAATCCAGACTCAACGCGCGCAGCCAAATCTTCTGCTCCCACAACGTCAGCCCCTGCCTCTTCGGCTTCTTTGGCTTTGGAGCCTTTGGCAAACACAGCGACGCGCACTGTTTTACCTGTGCCATGTGGCAGAATGACCGCTCCACGGATGTTTTGATCCGCGTGGCGAGGATCCACTCCCAAGTTCATCGCAATGTCGACTGATTCATCGAATTTCGCGGTTTTGCATTCTTTGACCAACCCACAGGCTTGTTCCAAGCCATAGCGGGTTTGTGGATCTACTTTTTTCGAAACGTTTCGGTATTTTTTTCCGTGTTTTGCCATTTTCATCAACCTACTACATCAATGCCCATGGAACGAGCAGTTCCAGCAATAATTTTAATCCCTGCTTCAACATCGTAAGAGTTCAAGTCGGGTGCTTTTGTTTTTGCAATCTCGGCAACTTGCTCACGTGTTACTTTGCCCACTTTTTCTTTGCCTGGATTCTTTGCACCGGCCCCCGGCTTTCCGTCGGTCTTTAATCCAGCCGCTTTCTTCAACAAAATGGAGGCGGGTGGCGTTTTGCATTCGAAGGTGAAGCTTTTGTCCGAGTAAGCGGTGATCACAACCGGAATGATCATTCCAAGCTGGTCTTGAGTTCGAGCGTTAAACTCTTTACAAAATCCGGGAATATTCAGCCCATGCTGACCCAGTGCTGGACCAACTGGAGGCGCTGGATTGGCTTTTCCTGCGGGAACCTGAAGCTTAATAAATGCAGTAATTTTCTTTGCCATGCGTTTTCCTTATGCAGATTTTCGAGACTATGCAATACGTTCTACTTGGACATAATCCAATTCCACAGGTGTGGCACGCCCAAAAATGGAAACCAACACCCGCAATTTCTGCTTATCTGCCTTCACTTCTTCAATTTCACCATTAAAATTCGCAAAGGGACCTTCCATCACTTTGACTTTATCCCCTTCGACAAATTCCACCTTAGCTCGTACTTTGGGAGCGCCTTCAACCATCGCTCGCATACGCTCGACTTCAGCCACGGACAGCGACGGGGGATTCTTCGCGTTCCCAACAAATCCCGTCACCTTCGCAGTGTTTCGCACCAAGTGAGCGGTTTCGTCGCTAAACAGCATTTGAACCAACATGTAGCTTGGAAAACACTTGCGGCTCTGAGCTTTGCGAACCCCTGCCTTAATCTCTTCCACCATTTCTATCGGAACCCAAATCTCACCAAAAAAATCCTGTAAATGATACTGCTGTATACGTTCTTCAAGCGTTTTTTTTGCGCGATTTTCAAAGCCAGCATAGGTATGGACAACATACCATTTCAAATCTGTTTTTTCAGTCATATTTACCCTAAAAAGAAATCATGGTGAGATAACCAGCCAAAAATTGAATCAAAAAAACCTAAAATAAGCGCCGCAATGAACGATACGATCACAACGGTTAAGGTCGCTGCTCTGGTTTCATGCCAACTTGGCCACGCTGTTTTGTCTAGCTCAGCAATGCATTCTTCCACGAAAGCGCGGGCTCTCAAATTGAGAAAAGCTGCGTATAGGGCGATCAGCAGAGCCAAGCTCAAACCGACCAGATTGGACAGAGCAAAAGAAGCCCCCAATAACCTAGCATCTTGCACTCGAAATAAGCCAAACACCTCGCGTGTAGCAAGGGTCAGAACTGTTCCCACCAAGACAGTGGCCACCACATAAAACACCAATACCCACGTACTTTTGGACCGCATCTGCTTCGACTCCTGGGCAAAACAATAAAAAAGATAACAGACTCCGATAGCACTGATTCGAAAAATTGTCTAGCCTGTTGGCCATGCAAATCCGAAAGCTCGAGATCTTCGGCTTTAAATCTTTTGCCGATCGAGTCATTATTCAATTTGACGAAGGGGTCACAGGCATTGTAGGCCCGAATGGGTGCGGCAAGTCTAATGTCGTGGATGCCCTGCGCTGGGTCATGGGAGAGCAAAACGCCAAACATCTTCGCGGTGACCAGATGCAAGATATTATTTTCAACGGCTCTCAAAGCCGTGGAGCCATGGGTCTGGCAGAAGTAACCCTGACTCTTGAAAACGACGGACAAGGCGTCCCACAAGACTATGCTCATTTCGAAGAAATCGAAATCACCCGTCGGCTCTATCGAAACGGGGAATCTGAATACGAGATCAACAAGCGAGCTTGCCGATTGCGCGATATCACGGAATTTTTTCTCGGGACCGGTGTTGGGACGAAAGCTTACTCGATCATCGAACAAGGACGCGTTTCGAACATCGTACAGGCTAAAGCGGAAGATCGTCGCAATCTGATCGAAGAAGCGGCTGGCATTACCAAGTACAAAGTCCGAAAACAAGCGGCTGAGCGCAAAATGGAGAGCACCGAGCAAAATCTCCTTAGAATTCAAGATATTACCCGAGAAGTCGAAAGCAGGCTAGAAACTTTAGAGAAACAGGCGGAAAAAGCTTCGAAACACCAAGCTCTTGTGGAGCAAATTCGAGCCTTAGAGCTTCACACGGCAACGCTTCAATTCTTTGAGTATACCAATCGATTAAACTTCCTATCGCACCAAAGCATCGCCCAGGAACAAGATTGGCTCGAATCCAACCAAGCAATCCACACGGAAGAAGCGGACTTTCAAGAGCAGCGCTCGCGGCTGCTCTATCTGGAAGAGAAGCTCACACTCACCCAAAACACCATACACGCAACAGAAAGTTCGATTGCCTTGGCAAACCAAGATATCGCTTTCAGTCAAAGCACGCTTTCTTCGAGACAAAAGCAGACTTTGCAAATACAGGCTGAGATGAAGCGGCTGAGCGAACGCTTGCAAGAACTCAGTGAAAATCAGAGCCATCTCGAGAGACAAAGCCATGAATTTGAACAGCTCGCATCCAAATCCAAAGCTGACATGAACGCTCAATTTGAGCAGGTGCAAGCGCTGTCTCAAACCCGATCCAAACTTCGAGAGAATCAGCAACAAATACAAAACCGGCTGCTCTTATCTTCGCGCACAGCCACACAAAGCCAATCGGAAGTTCAAGAGCTCCTTCAAAAGGGAGAACAGCTGAAAGCCCGCACGCGCATGCTGGATCAAGAGCTGGAACGAATCAACGAACAAATTCAAGACCATGATTCACAAAAATCCAATTTTGTTACCGAAATTGACAAAGTTCGAATGGAGCGCAATGAAGCCAATCAACAAATCTCAATACTTCAAGAAGAGCTTCGAGCCCTCCAGCCAGTATCGGCAGAGAAAGCTTCATTGAAACAAAAACAGGTCCAAAGAATCGCTTTGAATGAAGGACGCTTGAGCGCTGTGCTCGAATCCCTTCAAGAAAACAAAAAACCTGAACATCGAAATTACAAACACCTCGCTGATGAATTCGATATCCCCGAAGCCTACGAATCGTTGGTCGAAGATGCTTGCAGCGCGCGACTCGAGGCTTATTTAGTGGCCAGCTTCGAGGAAGGGCTCGAACTTGCCAAGCACGGCCGCATTCGTTTCCTTCCGAAAGACACAAAGCCCTTTCAGTTTGAAATTGTTCGAGACTCAAGTGAAGCACGCATCCAATGGCCTGAAGCGATCAAGAACAACACCATTTTAATCACCGAATCCGGAGAGCTTTTTGATACGGATCGCTCGTGCGTGGCAGGCGCCAAAACCAAAAGTGGGGGATTGCTGGCCAAAAGACGAGAATCTCAATCGCTTCAATCGAGTCTCAACGAATTGGCAAAAGAGCTATCGATGCTGGAAAGCGATCTCCACCAATTGGACCAACGCAAACAATCGATTCATCGAGAGTTGGATGCGCAACGCTCTGTGCAACAAGCTTTGTTACTCACCCTTGCCCGACTGGAGGAAGGGTTTCGAAACCAAGAGTCGACCCGCAGGAGCCTTTCGCAACGTTTGCAACAGCTCAACGCAGAACGCGAAAAAAATGCAAGCCTGTCTCCGGACACGGACTCGAAATTGGAGAAACTGCAGAAGCAGCGGGCACAAGCCTTGGATCACCATCAAGCTTTGGAAATGCAACTCAAAGAAGTCCAAGACGAAGCTTCCCTCTTCGAACAGCGTTTCGTTCAAGACTCTGAAACCCTCACCAAGCGACGCATCGAAGCAGCCAGTGCGCTGGAACGGCAAAATAATTTGATTCGATCGCAGGAACAGCTCGCAAAAAATCAAGACGATATCCGAATCCAAGTCCGAAATTTAGAAAATCAATTGCTTGACTTTTGCCAAGATGAAGTTCAGCTCAACGAACAAATCAGCATCGCTCAAAAAAAACTTGAAACCGCCACCCAAGAACTGCAAACTTTCAAAATAGCTCACCAAGAACAGAAAAAAACAAACGACGAGAAAAAAACTCAGATCCGCGAAATAGAAACCAAGCTTGGCACCAAGCGACAAGAAATGGAGCAATCTCAGAAAACGCTTACCAAGCTTCAGCTGGAAATGCGAGAGCAAGAATTAGGGCTTCAGAATCTCGATCAACGCCTTTACGAGAAATACCAGGTTTGGGCTCATGAGATTCTCAGCGACTACCATCATCGATCACGCCATGAAAACAGCGCATACGAACTAGGCGCCTTGAAGCGGCAAGTGGAGCATCTTGGACCGATTCATCTAGAAGCCATTCAAGAATTTCGAGAGATGGAAAAACGTTACCAATTCTTAAAAGCCCAAGGCGATGATTTAACCCAAGCCCTCGAACAACTTCAGGCAGCAATCCATAAGATCAACGACACCACCAAACAACGATTTGACGAAGCATTCCGAGCCATTAACGAACGCTTCTCGCACGTGTTCCCACGCTTGTTCCGAGGCGGGAAGGCCTGGCTCCAGCTGACTGATCCAAGCGATCTGCTAAATACGGGTGTTGAAATCTTCGCTCAACCACCGGGGAAAAAACTCGCTTCCATTGCTTTGATGAGCGGAGGAGAGAAAGCCTTGACCGCAACAAGCCTTATTTTCGCGATCTTCTTGATGAAGCCATCGCCTTTTTGCCTGCTCGATGAAGTCGATGCTCCTTTAGACGAAGCAAACGTCGATCGATTCAGTACCCTGGTTCAAGAAATGTCCAAAGTCTCGCAGTTTATCGTCATCACTCACAATAAGCGAACGATGGAACAAAGCGACCGACTCTACGGGATCACCATGGAGCAACCCGGCATCAGCAAAGCAGTGAATGTTCGCGTGAAACAGCCCAATATCCAATCTTGACGAACGTATGCTCAGTCCGAAATCTGGGTCACCGTGTGAAGGTGAACGGTATTGGTCCGCTGAGCGGGTTTCAAAGGGACTTTGGTCAAGAGAACCACCGTTTCTCCCGCCTCCACTCCCCAGCGAGTCTGTAAATTTCGATTGACGTGAGTCAAAAGCGTCTCAAAATCGGGCGGGTACTTCACAATCTCGGATTCAATCCCCCAGGTAAATAATAAGCGGCGCTGCTCATTCAAACTCGGAACATAGGCAATAATCGGCGCTTTCGGTCGATACGCACTCACCAATTTCGCCGTATGGCCCGATCCGGTGAAAATAGCGATCGCCTTGGCTTGCAACTCTTGGGCCGCGTGCGTTCCAGCAAGAGAAGCGGCATTTTGATGCTGTTGATTCGAGTGAGCCCAGAGCTTCGCTTGTGTATGCCAATAGGGCATGAGATCCGAATTTTCTACCTCGCGAATAATTCGATCCATCGTTTTTACCGCTTCAACGGGGTAATCCCCCGATGCGGTTTCCGCAGAGAGCATCAACATGTCCGCCCCGTCTAAAACGGCGTTGGCCACGTCGCTTGCTTCGGCTCGAGTGGGCCTGGCGCAGCTGATCATGGACTCCAACATTTGAGTCGCTACGACCACCGTTTTTCCCTGAGCACTGCACAGTGATACGATCTTTTTCTGAGCGATGGGAACCTGTTCCAGAGGCAATTCGACTCCCAGATCCCCTCGAGCCACCATGATGCCATCCGATTCTTCGATAATCTCCTCTAAGCAGTTCATGGCCTGAGGCTTTTCAATTTTGGCAAACACCAAAGGCCTGACTTTTGACTGCGCCAACTCTCGCCTTAGCAGGCGTACATCTTCCGCCGAACGCACAAAAGACAAAGCCACGGCATCGACTCCCATTTCGGCCCCAAAATGCACATCTTGAATATCTTTCTCAGTTAAGCTCGGAATCGATAGCCCCCCCGAAGGCAAGTTGATTCCCTTGTTGCTTTTGAGAATCCCTCCAAAGACAACTTCGCACAAAACTTCTCGAGCTCCATCGCTCTCTAAGCAACGAAGCCCGATTTTTCCGTCGTCCAAGAGGATTAAATCCCCTGGCTTCACGTCTTTGGGGAGCCCCAAATATTGCGTGCCAAAGCGCTCTGGCGTTCCGAGTAAGTCTTCGGTTGTCATGCGCGTTTGATGGCCAGCTTCGAGCAAAATACCCTCTCCCAGCATCCGCCTGGTTCGAATCTTAGGACCTTGTAAATCCTGCAAAACTCCCACCGCCTTTCCAAGGTGCGCAGCGACCGAACGGACTCGATGGATCACCGCTCGGTGCGTTTCTTGATCGCCATGCGAAAAGTTAATTCGTGCAACGCTCATGCCTGCCAGAATTAAGGCTTCAATCTGTTCTTCGGAAGAAGAAGCCGGGCCCAGCGTACACATCATTCGAGTTCGACGCATCTTTTATTTTACCTTCCGCCATATGGCGACATTGATACAAATCGATAAAGCGGCTATCTGGATCAACATCGAAGCTCCACCATAGCTCACGAAGGGCAAAGGAACTCCCGCCACCGGCAAGAGCCCAATCACCATCCCGACATTCACCAACCAATGCCAAAAAATAACGGATGTGGCTCCCACTACCAACAAAGTTGCAAAGCGATCGTGGGCTTTCGTGGCGATGCGGAGCATGGATAAGATCAGCGCTAAGAACAGAGCCAGGACTCCAAACGCCCCCACAAAGCCCCATTCTTCTGCCAAAACCGAGAAAACAAAGTCTGTGTGGTTCTCAGGTAAGAACGAAAGTTGCGTTTGAGTGCCCTCACCGTAGCCCTTGCCTAAAAATTGGCCTGACCCAACGGCGATAATCGACTGCATGGCTTGATAGCCTTTTCCTCTCACATCGGCATCGGGATCCAGAAACGTATAGACTCGATGCTTCTGGTAATCATGCAAGAAGAAGTTCCAACCAATCACTGCAGCACTGATGGCCACAACTCCGATCAACACCAAGGAAAAAGTCCGGACTCCACAAAAAAGCACCATCGTTCCAGAAATGGCTAAAACAATGGTCCCAGTCGCTAAGTCCGGTTCTACGGCGATCAGCAAAAAGGGTACCAGCATCACATCTCCAAGCGCGACCCAACGTTCCAAACGAAAACCTTCTCTCATGATCACTTGAATGGAAAGAAACAGCCAACCAACAGCCAATAGGATCAACAGGATCGCCGCGATGCGATACTCTGGAAACTTCTTGATCACCCCAATCGCCACTCCAATCAGGGCAAGAGGCCTGGATGGGTTCAGAGGGCGCAAAATGTCTAAGAGGCCATAACCGCCTGCCATTTGAAAGTTTGTACAATAACGAGCGGTTGCAAGCACAGCAGCGATTTTCGCTAATTCAGACGGCTGCAAACGCATAAAGCCCAAATCAATCCAACGTTGCCCCCCTTTGGCCACAATGCCAAAAACAAGCACACCCAATAAAAGGCCCATCACAGCGATGTAGAAAGGATAAGCCACCCACTCCAGGGTTCGCGTTTGAACAAAAACAATCACCACACCCAAAGTCACTGCTATCCCCAGCCAAATCAATTGATAAATGTACAAGTTAGGCTGAGTCGCTTTGGCAGCGGAAAAAATATTCACCACCCCAATCAAACACAAGAGCATCGCATAAACAAAGAGACCTAATGGAAATCGAACTCGAAAAGAACTATTTTTGCTTCGCATACCGACCTTTCATTCGAACTTTTTCAAACCAAGTCTTGATCACCTCAACCACCACAGGAGCGGAGGTTGAACCTCCGAAGCCTCCATGCTCAGTCATGGCAACGACCACGATTTCAGGTTTATCCGCTGGAGCAAATCCCACAAACCACGCATGATCACGCTCCCAATACGCCACTTTGCTCGGATCTAAGTGCTTCACCGCTTTGGACAAACGAACCACCTGAGCGGTCCCCGTTTTTCCACCGATCACCACTCCAGACTCTTTGAGCCATTGAGCCAATTCTGGCAAATCAGACCGATAGCGCAAGGCATGGACGGTTCCACCCGGTTCAAAAACATGAGACAACGCTTCCTTGACCAACCCCAAATTCCGAACGCTGTCTTTTAAATGAGCCACGGGCACAGGTTTCTTGACTTCTATGCGATGACCTTCTACGTCTTGGATTTCGCGAACCAACTGAGGACGATAGAGTGTACCTCCGTTAACAATCGCATCGTAAGCGACCGCGAGTTGCAAAGGCGTTACGGCAACATCTCCTTGCCCGATTCCACTGTTGACGACCTGGCCGGAGGTATAATAACCAAGTCGCTTCTTATAATAAGCCTGATCAGGCATGATGCCCGGAATCTCCATATCCAACTCGACTCCCGTTTTTCTACCAAAACCAAGCAGTCGTGCGGTCTGGGCCAAACGTTCGGAGCCTAGTTCATAAGCCAAGTTGTAGAAAAATGCATCGCACGACGTCTTTAGCGCTTCGATGACATCGACACTCCCATGCCCTTCTCGTTTGTAACAGCGCCAGCTCGCTCGACCAAGATGAAATAAACCATTGCAATATTTTCGATCCCTGAGCCCGACTAATTCGTGTTCAAATCCAGCCACTGCGGTAATCGCTTTAAAAGTGCTACCTGGAGCGTAGTGCTCTTGGATGGATTTATTGAGCCAAGGTTTTAAGGGATCGAGGGTGAGACTCTGAAATGCTTTTCGATTATTTCGTGCAAGAAGGCGATTGGGATCGTAGTTTGGGAAACTGGCCATCGCCAAAACAAAACCGGTCCCCACTTCTAGAGCAACAATGGAACCCGCCTTCCCTGAAAATGCTTTCTCAGCGGCTGCTTGCAGCTCTGCATCCATCGATAACACGATCGACTTCCCAGGAATGGAAGGTTCTACTCGATCATCGCCCAACCAGTCTTGTTCCAGCGCATCCGAATACCGCCTCCCCTTGGCATCGACTACCACTCGTTCGAAGCCATCCACTCCTCGAAGAACCGATTCGTACACGAGCTCGATCCCTTTTCGCCCCATCTTTTGACCTTGCCGATAATCGGTTTTTTTTTGAAGCTCAGAAGCAGAGATCTCATTCACATAACCAAGCGCGTGAGCTGCCATCGGACCATTCACATAGCGACGACGAATCGAATCAAATAAAGACAATCCAGGCAAGGTACCCAGTGAAATAGCAGATTCTAATCGCGCATAAGCTTCAAAATCCAAATCCGGAACGAGCAAAATTGCTTTATATTGCCCTAAACCAGACGATTTTTTGGCAGCTGCCTTCCAATAAACTTCCATTTCTTCGGCAGAGATTCCAAGCAACTGAGTCAATTCAATTAAAGCTCCTGCCTGATTGGGAAACATCAGCGGATCAATGACCAGATCGCAGTCTTGCAAAAAAGCACCAGAGATTGGATTCGACTGCATCCAAGACTCCAATCCCTGGCAAGACTGGGAATTCAACTTTTTCAAGGTGAATTCCGTTTTAGCCGCTTGGATTTGCTCGGCCGCCCGTCTCATATCGGCTCGTTTGTAATGAAGCCATGGCGCCATTCTTTTTACGGTTGACTGCACATCCGGAAAAAGTGAGAATGTAATGTACAGGTCGTGAGAAGGACGGTTATCGACTAAAATGACTCCTGCTTGGTCCATAATCAGACCTCGACTATGAGGAATGAGTCGTTCTTGTATGAAGTTGCTTTCGCTTCGGTCTAGATAATAATCGCCACGAATCAGCTGCAAATAAAAAAGTCTCACTCCAAGAAGCACAAAAATGATCACTGGAACGATATTTAAAAGAGCGAATTTTCTATCCGAAAAAACCATAATTTAATCTATTTTAATAATTGATTTAGGCAAACAATAAAACACTAAAATTCCAAAAAAACAATCCAATAAAGGCCCAATCATCAAACTGGCCCAGCTCAGTTGATCGAAATAGGATAGAATTATCCGATCCAGCCAAGATACCCCCAACAAAAGCCCAATCAACATCGGCCAGTGAGGCTTTCCTAAAAGCGCACAGGTTAGCAAAGCAATGGCACCCGTCAAAGAAGTCGCCAGCAAAGCCGCCCCAGAAGAGTTGGTCGTCAAGATGTCTAATACGATTCCAGCAACGACGATACCCCACATGGCCTCAAAGGTTTCTAGGCAAACAACCCCTGCAACGACTCCGATTGGCCCCAGCAAAAGATACGGATTGCTCACGTGAAAGAGGACAGGAAAAACAGCCAAAAGCGCCTGCAGAACCAGAGTCAGAGCCAAAACCAAAAAGACCGCTATCATAGTTTGGGGCTCATTCTCAAAGACTGAGAAATCGCTTCTCGCCTTTGGGCTGGCGCATCTTGATTCGTTTTAGTTAAAATCAAAACTTCTTCTAAGTGATTAAAACGCACAAAGGGCTCGATTTGAGCTTCAACATACAAACCCTGACGGTGATTTTCAACTTTGGATACTCGCCCAACCGGCATGCCTTCGGGGAATTTGGCACCAACACCCGATGTGACAACCACATCGCCTTCACGAACATCCTGAAGACGATCGAAGTCTCGAACCAGCGTCCCACGCATAATTCCTTTGGCTCGGGATCGTTCGAGTACTACATCGATGGCACTGGAAGTGTCCGTCAGTAAAAGTACTTGGCTGCTGTGCTTGCCCACCAACATGACTTGACCGACGGCACCCGAAGGAACCATCACGGCGTCACCTTTCTTAACTCCGGCAGCACTACCGCGATCAATTTGTATATTTCGAACCAGCGGAGCTCCGAGTTCTCCAATAATCGAAGCCCCCACAACACGTTCTTTCAGCCCTCGTTCCGCTGAAAAACCCAACAACACACGAAGCCTTTGATTCTCTTGCTCACTTTCGGTCAAGAGAATTTCCAAAGCTCGAACTTCAGGTTTCATCTTGCGAAGTTCAAATACTTCTTGTTCGTTTTCACGATTCAGACGCACTCGGTAGACAAGATCTGTGACTCCGCCAAAAAGCCAAAGCATACTTTGCTGAATCGAGCTCGATAAATCCAGAATAATACCCGAAGTCACTTCGGACAAAGCGGGTGCTTTTCGACGAAACCGAGAAACCACGAAAGGGGCCGCTAAGAGACAAGCGACGGCTACCAACGTTTTAAATTTACCTAAAAATCTCCACACACCTGCGCCTAAATTGTCAAAACTTGTTTTAATCGATCGAGCTCTTCCAACACCTTACCGGCTCCCAAAACGGTTCCGCACAACGGATCTGCTGCCAAAACCACGGGAACACCGGTCTCTTTTTGCAACAAAACATCTAAGTTTCGAAGCAAAGAGCCCCCCCCAGATAGGATTATACCCCGATCAACGATATCGGATGCAAGCTCTGGAGGTGTTCTTTCTAAACTCATGCGAACCGCTTCCGCAATCGCGGCGATGGGTTCACACATAGCTTCTCGAATTTCATCGCAACCGACTTCAATGGTCCGAGGCACTCCCGCAATGATGTCTCGACCTTTGACTTCCATCGTTCCCAAGCTGTCATCGGGAAACGCCGACCCCAATCGAATTTTAATCTGCTCAGCGGTTCTCTCCCCAATCAAGAGCGAATAACGCTTCTTAATGGCCGCGGTAATCGCGTCATCCAGGTTGTCTCCCCCAATTCGAACCGAATGGCTAAAAACAATTCCACCCAGTGAAATAACCGCCACCTCTGTCGTTCCACCGCCAATATCAACAATCATATTGCCATAAGGCTCTGTAATGGGCATCCCCGCGCCAATCGCTGCCGCCATGGGTTCTTCGATCAAAAAGACCTCTCCCGCGTTAGCCGCTTCCGCGGCTTCTTTGACGGCTCGCTTTTCTACTTCCGTAATTCCGACGGGAACTCCCACGACCACCCGAGGTCTTAGAAACGACATGCGCCCCAGAACTCGAGCAATAAAAGTCTTAAGCATTTCAGCCGTCGCATCAAAATCGGAGATGACGCCTTTTTGAACAGGACGAATGGCATTGATGGCGCTGGGAGTTCGGCCCAACATATCTTTCGCTTCGCGGCCTACGGCCACCACTCGATTCTTTCCCGAAATACGCTGATCCACCGCGACAACGCTTGGCTCGTTAATGACAATTCCACGTCCGTGAAGAAACAGAAGCGTATTTGAAGTTCCTAAATCAATCGCAATATCGCTGGAGAGCCAGCCGGTCAAAAAACGAGCCATCTTGATTATCCTTACTACTCTAGTTAGTATCGCTTTTGAATCAAAAAAGGAAAAAAAATGCTTGATCTGATGCGACAAAATTCAAACTCTTGGGCGACCGGCCTCCTCTTTGCCGTGATTATTTTTGTTTTTGCCATTAATTTCGGCCCGTGGGCAGGAAACCTTCAAGGTGAACTGAAATACGCGGCGGAAGTAAACGGCCATGTGATCACGTTTCAAGAATACCAAATGGCCTACGCGGCCCAAATTCGCTCCATTCAAGCTTTACAGCCTGATTTTAACCCCGATGACTCCCCGGAGCAAATTCTCAAAACCCTGGTTCTGGATCACTTAATCGCTAAAACCTTGCTGGCACAAACGGCAAAAAACCAAGGCTTCGTCGTCACAGACACTCAATTGGCCCATTTCATTCGCACTCATATTTTTGACAAAGCCCAGAAAATGGATCGCGAAACGTATCGGCGAGCCATCTACTCAAGTTACCATATGAGCGAAAATCAGTTTGAGTCTCAACTGAGGCAGGATTTAGCGTCGGAGCAATTGTCTCAGCTGATTCAATCAACCGTTCAATCTGAGCGCGGAGCTGCGTTTCTCGATGAATATGTTGCATTTCTCAGAAAAAAAGCTTCCGTTAAGATCTAAATACGACCTGCATTGACAGGTCTTTGCGATTTAACGATGATTTCTGGCATGCAGATTCAACGCGATGTACTGGCTTGTTCACTGGACGAGCTTAAGTTGCTCATGGTCGAACTGGACCAAAAGCCGTATCGGGCCAAACAATTGTTTGAAGCCTTGCATCAGCAATGGGTGATCGATCTGGAGCAAATTACCTGCTTCTCAAAAGAATTGCGCGAAAAACTAAGCCCGCTGGTCGATATCCCGAAGCTCACTATTGTCAAAGTCAAAGAAAGTTCGGATGGAACCCGGAAATACCAGATTCAAACGCACGATGGAAAACTCATTGAAAGTGTGTTTATCCCGAACGCCGCCACGGACGGACGCAACACACTTTGCATTTCCAGCCAAGTAGGATGTGCGATGGGCTGTAAGTTTTGTGCCACAGCTGCGCTGAAGCTGAGCCGGAATCTAACCGCTTCCGAAATTATTGGTCAAGTCTATGCAGTCAATCGAGATTTACGAAACATTGGCTGGAAGAACACACTGGCCCCCGAAAGCGAGCCTTCCGAAAAAGCCCGCATGATCCACAATCTCGTGTACATGGGCATGGGTGAGCCCTTGCATAACTATGACCACGTTCTGAGGTCCATTCAACTTCTGTGTGCCCAGGAAGGCCAAAACTACTCCGGTCGCCGAATTACAGTCTCAACCTCAGGCATTGTCAAAAACATTCAAAAATTGGGAGCTGAAACCAACGTCCATATTGCTATCAGCTTCAACGCAACCACCAACGAATTGCGCGACGATATCATGCCGGTCAATCTCAAGTGGCCATTGGAAGATTTAGTTGAAGCTTGTCGAGCCTTCCCGCTGCAAACACGCCGGCGAATCACCTTTGAATATGTGATGTTAGCCGATTTGAACGATACCGATGAAGATGCCTACCGACTCATCAACTGGCTCTCGGGCATCAAATGCAAAGTGAACCTCATTCCGTTTAACCCTCATCCATTGTCTCCTTATCGACGCCCCAGCCTGGATCGAATCAAGGCCTTCCAGCATATTCTTCTTCAGAACCATATGACGGTTTTTATTCGAGGAACCCGAGGGGACGACATTGATGCAGCATGCGGCATGCTAGGCGCTCAGAAGCTTGAGATCGCCCGAAACGTCCAAAACTAGTCCCCACACGCTATCATGGGCGAGGCTCATGAAAAGAAGCTCGCAACCCCTTTGGGCTGTATGGCTCGCGCTTGTCTTACACCTTGGCGTCTTGGAATCTTGGCGGCGCTTGGCGACCTCGACGCACTCGATGACAAATCTTTCATCCGCTTCAAAACCCATTTCCATTCAGCTCAAGCCTCAAGCGCCAAAACCCCGAAAGCAATTGGTCCAAGTAAGCCCCCCAGATGAAGAAAAAAAGCCTCGAAAAGCGAATTATGAGTCCGAATACCATCGACAAGTTGACCGTGAGACCCAAGGCCAAAATACAAGCAACGAAATTTCTTCTCCTGCTAAAAGCCTCCGAGCACCTCAAAGGCCTCAACACAAGCAAGGCCTTCTACCCAAAAGTTTCCTGCCCACCTGGAGGGATTTGGAAGCGAAAGACCAAGCTGCTCGCTCCGATTTCAACGACTCTCTTCCAAATTTAAACATAGGCGCTGAAACGCGACTCAATACGTTTGAGTGGAAACATGCTTCTTATTTCAACCGAATCAAAGAAAGCGTCTCACGTCATTGGAATCCAAACCGATCCATCCAACGTTACGATCCAGCGGCCGCTTTGATCGGCCAGCAAGACCGGCTCACCGTCCTTTCGGTTACCATCGACCCCAAAGGCGAGCTGACTTCCATCGAAGTGTTCACTTCAAGCGGGGTTTTTTATTTGGACGACGAAGCCCAAAACGCTTTTCGAAAAGCCGCCCCCTTTCCACACCCTCCTCAAGCTCTGTTCTCGCATGAACCCGTATTTCGTTTTGATTTCGGATTCATGGTCAGCATGAAACGAGGTTTCATGCTCGATTTTGACTAAGGCGTGCCTTCAACCTGATGCCAAGGCCTAGCTGACTCTACACCCGCAGCCTTCCATCTGTTTTGCACATCCATCATCGTAGTCGATGCGGTTTCAAGGCGACCATCACTCTTACAGCATTCCTGCTACCAGGCTCCGCCTGGTGCGCGAACCTTCGGTCGCGCAAGAAAAAAGTCTAAAGGACTAAAAGTCAAAGCGTCAACATCCCATCCTCAACGCGCGCAACGGACATAGAAATTATGGCTCATAACACCGTTGCTGCCGACGCCGCCATAACCGAAATCGACGACCCACGCGTTAAGAGGATCACCGTCCAACGGAGTGCCGGACCAATACACATCGCCATCTTGTTTTTCTGACACACCTCGTTGTTGATACAGCGCCTCTAATTCCCAAATCGTTGGCAGCCGCCATCCTTCCGACGAACGACTCGCTGCATAAGCTTTGGCTTCTTCAAAAGTCATTGCCTCAGGACTCTTACGGTCCCATTCCAAAGCAGGGACGTCTTGTGCATAACGAGGGCCTTCATACCAATCATTAACTCGCCTGAACGGATTCACTCGCATCGCTTGGGTACGGACGACTCCAGGCGCATGGATAGGAGTCACACTTGAGGCCGCCTGCAAAACCTGAGCAGGGGCAACTACCAGCGCATGGGCAGGAGTCACACTAGC
>JAECQY010000006.1 GCA_016000045.1 Myxococcaceae bacterium
CCGGGTAGCTATGTTCGGAAGGGATAACCGCTGAAAGCATCTAAGCGGGAAGCCTTTCCCAAGATTAGATTTCACAGGTCTTGAGACCTCTAAAGACTCCTTGTAGACTACAAGGTTGATAGGCGGGAAGTTGAAGTGCAGTAATGTATGAAGCAGACCCGTACTAATAAGTCGTGAGGCTTAGCATCTCCAGAATTATAAGGTCAAGGTTGTTGTGTCATAAGACCAATCGAAGTTTGCAAAGTTTTCGGTGATTATAGCGACAGAGTCACACCCGATCCCATCTCGAACTCGGAAGTTAAGCCTGCCTGCGCCGATGGTACTGCACGGGAAACCGTGTGGGAGAGTAGGTCGTTGCCGAAATTATTTTCCTGAGCCCTCATAGAAATATGAGGGCTTTTTTTTATGTCTAAATTTTAAAATTATTAAATTGCATTCTTTTTATTTTTGACTAACAAAAATCAAATGGAAGGTGAGAATATTTAAATATGAAATTAGTTGTAATGCTTTTTAGGCAGATGACGAGCGTATTATTTGTTTCAGCTGCAATGGCTTGTGAGAATGATTTATCTAAAACTAGTTGTCAAAGTGGCGCACAGAATGCTGTTTCTGGTGGAGATATTATACAGATACAAATTAATCATCGAGTCAGCGACGCTCCGTTGTTCAATGTTTTAAAATCTTTAAGGTCGCCTAACTTACTGGAAGATCACGAAGCGATTCAGAGACCCGAAGAAGAGATCATTTTTAATTTATTCAAAAGTGGAACTCATTTGATTGCCATGGATGGACCACAAGGAGTTGGCAAAACTTATGTGGCAGAATCGATTTGGAAAACATGGTACTCTTTCAAAGGTTATCTTGCTATTTGGGTCAACGCAAAAGATGAAAGATCCTTGCTCGCTTCCTATGCTCGTTGGGCTGATTTATCAGGGGTATCCTACAACTCTGCCGATCCAGCCGATCTGAAAGACAGCGTGATCGATGTTCTCAAAAACACAGAAAATACTTTATTTATTTTTGATCATGTTGAAAATCGGACTTTGGTCGAAGACTATACCTACGGTCTTTCTCACGCGGTTTACATTCTGCTGACGACTCGGCATCGAAACTATTTCGGCTCGAAATTTAAAATTTTTACGCTCGATTGCTTTAGTTATAGTCAGGCAGAAAAATATATTAGCATTAATCTTCCCTGGTTTCAAAAGCACGAAATCGATCACCTGATAGAAGGTGTTGGGACCTTCCCCATCGTTCTGTCTTGGTCTATTGGATACCTAAGAAACAACAAGCTCTCGGGTCTAGCCGGGTTATTGCAAAAAATTGAAATGGCTCATGTGATCCATCAGCCCCTGGATCCTGTCTTTGTTGCTGTTATTATGAATTTAAAAAAGCATTCCCTGAGAGCCTGGGAGCTTTTGAAGCATGCTGTGTTATTGGATGTAAATTTTGTGCCTGTGGATACCTTAAAACAGGCTCTATCGGTTGAATCAGAAGGTTTGGATCGGAAATTCAATGTTTTGGAAAGTCTATCTTTAGCTCAAGCTCTTCGAAATCCTTCAGGCGATTGGGGCATACGTATCCATAAGTTGGCACAAGAACAAGCTTTCAGTTACGGGCGAATATTTTCAGAGGATAGCCCGGAACGCTATCGTGATAAATTGGTTTGCTTGATAGAAAAATTTTTACCGGAACCATCGCTGAAAACAGATCTAGAAGCCGTTAAACTTCATTTTTCTTCTGCGGAACAACTTTTGTCAGCCTCCATTGAGCAGTCTCTATGCAGTGCTCATTTGCTTCGTAAATTTGCTTGGTATACTCTGTATGTGTATTCAAAATATGAAAAAGCAAATGAACTCTATAAAAAAGCATTTGAAATTCTTCAGTATTACCCGGAAGGTGTTTCTTATTCGATGAAGATGTTTGAGAATAATTACAGAAACTACTTGTCGCATCCTTCATGGGATCAAGCCAATAAAAATGACCAGGATGATGAGATCTTGTTGGCCTGTTGTTTGCTGGAGCATTTTGGGTATTCTGCTTATCAGCGTTCTTTAGATATCTTTGCCTCTACCCTAGAAGGGCATCCTGGAGAGCTCGAAATGATTCAAACACTTCTTCAGGTGGTTCAAGAAGAAATACGAACGAACATGAAAACCAAATATGGGCTTGTCTTGGCTGCTCTGTTGCTAGACAGAGATCGAATCACTCGATTGGAGCTGCTGAATGAATTGAGATGGAATGATTTAATGCGCCAAGCAGAGCCCTATATTAAGCAAGCAATTTTCAGTAATGATTGGATTTTCAGTGAAGTCACGTGCTTTTTTAGTCAAATGAGTCATCTAAGGACTTTGGCCCGTGTATCTTCGCCTTACGGATGTCGGCAATCTTGTGCTCTCAAATTTAAAAAATCAGTTTATGATGAGATTCAATGGAATTTTCATGAAGAAAAAGTTTCCACAATCTTAAAACCTGAAGAGATTGTCTTCCAGGCTGATGAAAAGCCGAAGTTAGAAGTTTCATCGGACCTGTCCTTTGAATTTCGGATGGCTCCCATCGCATTGATCGTCTCGATTCCCAGTCTGATTCCTCTGATACTTTGAGTTCCGTGAAGAGAAGAGCTCTCGTTGTGTGTTATGACTTCTAAATGCATCATCTTGAGCAGATTCTAGAGCAGATACGCCTCATTCAGCCGTTTCGAATGCGTGGAAAAGTGCTCGAATCGACCCAGTTGATGATCAAAGCCTCCGTGCCCAACTCTCGCGTTGGAGATCTTTGCTATGTGACCACCCAAAATGAAGAAGCTCCGCTCATCAGAACCGAAGTAGTCGGTTTTCAGGAAGGCATCGTGTATCTGATGCCATTGGGAGATTTGGAAGGAATTGGCCCGGATTCAGAGGTGATTCCGACGGGCAAGCCGTTTTCGATCAAGTGTGGTTATGGTCTTCTGGGACGTGTCTTGAATGGACTTGGCGAGTCTATGGACGATGGCGTACCCATTTCTCAGCTCGAAGATCTGGTGGATTGGTCGGTACATCGAGAAAGCCCCAATCCTTACACACGTCAGCCCATTGATAAGCCCATTTCCATGGGCATTCGAGCCATTGACGGATTGTTAACCGTTGGTCGTGGTCAGCGCATAGGACTCTTTGCGGGCTCTGGAGTGGGCAAGTCCACTTTGATGGGGCAAATGGCTCGGAATACAGAAGCTGAAATTGTTGTAGCCTGTTTGGTGGGAGAACGTGGGCGTGAAGTGCTGGACTTTATCCATGAATCCTTAGGAGAAGAGGGCTTAAAACGAACGGTCTTAATTGCGGCCGCTTCGGATACTCCTCCTTTGGTACGCCTCAAGAGCTGCTATGTCGCAACTGCAATCGCAGAATGGTTTCGAGAACAGGGGAAAGATGTCCTGTTCATGATGGACAGCGCAACGCGTTTTGCTCGTGCCCAGCGCGAAATCGGCCTTGCTTTGGGAGAGCCGCCAGCTCGACAAGGTTTTCCTCCGAGCGTGTTTGCCCTTATTCCGCGTCTGATGGAGCGTATGGGCAATAACGATAAAGGTTCCGTGACGGCCATCTACACCGTCTTGGTTCAAGCTGGAGATATGGAAGAGCCCATTGCAGACGAAGTTCGTGGCATTCTAGATGGGCACATCGTGCTCAACCGAGCTCTTGGGGAGCGTAATCATTGGCCCGCAATTGACATTCTACCTTCTTTAAGCCGTGTCATGATGAATATTACAGGCTCTGAACACCAAAAAGCGGCAAACTATTTACGTGAGACCATGGCCAATTATGAAAAAAATCGCGATTTGATTCTTCTTGGAGCTTATAACTATGGAACGGATCCTAAAGTAGACTACGCGATCGATAAAAACGATGCGGTCGAAAGATTTCTCAAACAAAACATGCATGAAAATAGCCCATTCGAGACGACCGTCTCGCAATTGCAAGAGCTTTTCTCGGATGCTGGAGATCTGGCGTAATGCAGTATCCGCTTCAGGCTTTGTTTGAGATTCGAGGGAGGGCCAAACAAGAAGCAGAAGACGCGTATGCTCGAGAAAAGCAGCGATTGGATCAGGAACAGAATCAGCTCAAAAAGATGCAGGAGAAGCTGAAATGCATGCAAGCTTATCGTCATCAAAAGCAAGCGGAATATTTTGAAGCGATGTCTACCGTCTCCACACGTATTGAAACCATTCAAATGGCTGAGCGGCATCTGCAAAAGCTTTTAGAAGAAGAAAAAATCTTTCAAATCAAGATGACCGAACAAGAGCAAATCGTTTATGAGAGCGAGCAAAAGCGGGTCCAAGCTTTGAAGCGCATGATGAAAGCGACAGAAGAATACAACGTTTTGGAAAAACACCAGGAAAAATGGGCTGCGAAGCAAAAGAAAGAGGCTGAATTACGCGAAGAGGCAGTGGCTGATGAGATGACAGAATTCCGTTATGCGGCCCGAGTGAAGGAATCAATGATATGACGGATCGCGTTGATCGGAACCTAAGCCATGATAGCATTGAGCGAGGTATGCGCATTCGAGCGCGTGAGCAGCAACGTCAACAGGTGAAACAGGAGTTCCAGGACAAACTCGCCACTGCAGGGCAAGAGAAACAAGATCTGCTTTCCGCGGATCAGGTAAGCGAATCGCTTCCTCCTAAAAAGCTCGAGTCCGAAAAGACGCAGCCAACTCAGCGACAGAAATCAAGCCAAGGTGGGAAAGAACAAAAGCAGGTTCAGAAAAAGAATCAGGATCTTGCTTTGGATAGAGCAATACAGAAAAAAGACCAACAGCAGGAAGACAACGCTGAATTGGGTGGGTCCGCGAGCGGTTTCTTTCAGCAAGCGGTGTCGATGGGCATAGCCGCGAAACAGGCGGAGCTTGTTTCTCAAACTCCAGCTCACATTCCCGATGAAGTGATCGCTGAGCTTGCCGAACGGGTCTATGCAGGAGTGGATGTTTCTGGAAGCTCGATCTTTGTGATCGAATTAAAATCCAGTGTGCTCGGTGGAGGAAAGATTCGAGTCAGCGCTCAGGGTAAAGCCATTCGTTTGCAATGGGATGGCGTCAATGCAGATGCGCGTGGGCGGATACGAGCCTCTGAAGAGTCTTTGAAGAATGGCTTATTGAAACGAGGCCTCGAATTGGTAGAATGCCGTTGCTAATCTAAAGAACCCTTGAGGCTGAGCATCTCGCCAGTCTCAAGGGGTTTGCTCGTCGCAGAAAGCCGTAAGCCGGATTCTGTCGGTAGGCCCAATTGCTCGGATCCTACGGATGGCCATTCGTCTAGGGATGTCGTTGCCAACATCCTCAAGCGGTCTCATTAGAAACCCAGCCTGCGAGCCACAGGACGACGGGTCTCACCTTGACCTTTCACCCGGTGGGGTTTGCCGTGCCAAACTTGTCTCCAAGTCTGCGGTGCGCTCTTACCGCCCCATTTCACCCTTACCTTCAAAAACCGTAGCTTTCCAAGGCGGTTTATTTTCTGTGGCACTTTCCTTCAAGTTACCTTGACCGGTCGTTAACCGGCACCGTTGCTCTCAGGTGCCCGGACTTTCCTCTCGTTTAAAAAAACCAGCGTCCATCTGTCTTTCTTCGGCGAACCCGGACTGTATGTTCGCTTTAGCGCTGAAATGCAAGGGCATCTTTAATTGTTTTTGTACCTTTTTCCTAAAGTAAGGCCTCAAGAGGTTTCTATTCGTAGCTTGATTATGGCATTTAAACGCTTACAGAGAGTAGATCCGAAACAGAGCTGTTTCGGTACGTTGGTAGTGCCATAGCGATGAAGCAGGAAGGAGCCCAAGCACACATCACAGCGGCCATGAATGAAAATAACCCGAGAAACGGATAAAAGGTAAAGTATTTTCTGGTTGTGGGTGTTGAGATCCCAGAACCTTCTATGGATTTGCTAGAATCCATTTTACATGTTGTGGATTAAA
The DNA here is from genome assembly GCA_016000045.1 of Myxococcaceae bacterium. Lineage (NCBI taxonomy): Bacteria > Pseudomonadati > Myxococcota > Myxococcia > Myxococcales > Myxococcaceae > Myxococcaceae bacterium. Next base: position 5,937 of record JAECQY010000006.1, read on the forward strand.
AAAATCAACCCCTATCCCAAAGTTAATTTGGCTTGGATCAATAGTCCTATAGACATCTGGATTGATGCTTTCCAATGCTCTAAAAGCAACGGTACAACAATTATGTGTAACAGCATTATACCCGTTACTTATTTCAATATCCATAATGCTTGAAACTTTTGCCCATTTAAAATATATTACCTCTCGAGGTGTGCTTACTTCGTACCTTTCGAAATCTTTTACTGTTACATCGCGTTCATCAAACGCGACTTGGCAAGAGATGATTTCCTTTTTGTAATCATCATTCCGAAAAATATTTTCAGGGTACGCCGCTGCTCCTGGGGCTGTATTTAAGCCTGTGAAGCCAAGAGATTCTATGTATTTCAACCTAAGAAGCCTTTTGCCTGCAACTATGGTCTCTTCTAGCTTAACCGCGTGAACAAGAAAGCAATGTCTCAGAGTGTAGTGGCAACCATCGATGACGCTAGCATATGGCAAGAAAGAATATTTGTCTTGTCTGTATGCTTCAAAAGAAGCGCTGCATTCTTCTTGTGCATTCTCAACAATTGTTCTTTTATTAAGTGTATTCTTACCTGCCAAATCTGCAAGATCTCTGGTGCACAGATAAATTCCCGAGATACCTTCTGTCACAGGTGAAAACTCGACGCCAGATAGACGCGTGCCAGGCAAGGAAGTTAATAAAAATAAAATAAATTTTTTCATATCTATATTTCGCATAGAGAGAGAGATCTAATTAATTTTTTATCCTTGTTAAGCCAAATGCCAAAGCCTTTTCCACTAATCCCATTTTCACACGTTGCATGAAACCACCCGGATTCTTTAGCACCATCATATAATGCAAGCACCTTTTGTAAGACATCGCTATTCCCAGGAGTTTCTACTTGCACGTCAGCGCCATTTTTAACAATCTTTCCCCCATGTTTTGCGATATTGGCTACAAGCTTATCAGCTGCTTGTGCATAGAACAACAAATAACCATTTATACGGATGATATCAGGTTCCTCTATTCGATCTGCCTTAGCATGCTTAAGCTCGAGTAGAGCCGTTAGAAAGAAAAAAAACAAAAACAACCTAGGCATAAGTGCCTCCTTTCTCTAAAATACAATCTCCACATGAATTCCATTTGTTTCAGACTTATGGTTCTTTGTCAACTTAATATCGAAACATGCTTATAACGCGAATCAGTTCTATCGCATACGATTTTGATATCTAAAAAGCCTGCGATGGTTTGTTGAAATATCTGCGACCGTTTGCTCTTTCGATAGATGACTAAGCTCCCAGAACGTTTGAGGGCTAGCTAAAGGGTACCACAGTTTTCGAAAATCAGCAACTCTAGTGAAAAATAAATTTTAGCTTCTTAATGTGTATCGAAGATCGATAAAAAAGAATTAAGCTGCAATTTGATGGACTCGTATCGAATCAAAAAATCAATCGAATTAGTTGCCATTCAAGCAAGTGCTAGCTAAAACTTGTCGAGATCTCGATATTATTTTGGTGATTCGCGATACTGAGCTTATCGCGGCTAGGTATTCGGAGTTTTTGATCGCTTAAAGGAGAGCAAGTTAATAGGCAGGAGGAATGGTACGTCAAGCCTGTAAGCAGCGATTTGCCAGGCCCCAGAACCAGACAGGAGCAGTTTCAATCTTGCTCCTGAAAGCCATTGCTCCATGAGGTTGGAAGAAGCCTGAAAAAGTAGTGATGGGATATTACGAGAAGCGTTGATTAATTGAAGAATTTCACCGAAGCTGAAAAAGCTGTCAGATAGAGGAAAGATCGCTTCAAAGTCTTGATGGATTAGAGCAGTTGTATGCAATTAGCGGTCCGCTTGCTGCAACTCAGATGTTTTCCGGGGTCAAACTCCAAGGCAATTGCATGGAACTTGAAAAAATGGCAAGTGATGGAAAAGCAACAGGAGAATGAACGGCCCCCTAGATCCCCCCAATGGAGATTGGCTGCTGTTGTGTCGATACTTGGGTAGGATTTTCAAATTAGCTTTTCTCATATTAGCTTTTCTCATAAAACTCGATAGCTCTTCGCAGACTCCTTGGCTCGCTGAAAGCTTTTGTCGGATAGATCCGAAAATTGATCAAGTCAGAAATGTCAGTAGCATCAATAGGCGCAGGTTGCTGCACAAATGATGTATCGAACCTGAAAATAGGCCACCGCTTCTTCCGCTCAATCCGCGATCTCAAAGGCAGCAAGATTATTTTTAACGCTTTAGTGGAGTATAACGAGCTTCGGTCCCATCAGGGCCAAACACCTTTTGAAACGCATAGGATGTCTCCACGCTTAGTGCCCTCCAAACTTTCTCCGATTGAATACCCGGACTCCTTTGTTGTTCGGAAAGTCAGAAGCAGTAGGGAAATCAAGTGGCATGGAAAATGGAAAATTGTACTATGTCTCAGAGCGATTAGAAGGTGAACCAATCGGTTCTGTTCCAATCGATGACGAAAGAAGCCAGGTCTATTTTTGTTGAATGAAATTAGGCATTTTAGATGATCGACAAAGAAAGCTGATTAGACTATGAAAACTACGCGAGCGTTACCTATGTGTCCGATTGCACACCCTACATCACTATTTCGGTCGTAGGTGCCGGCAAAGGAATATTGGTATCCAAGCAAAGTACTGCTTCTTGTCTTGAGCGTTTACTTCGCAGCCCGTTTAAATGTCTATTTATTTGGGTAGGAGTGGCTGTTTGAAAATCACACCCTCTTTTCAAAAAGTTTCCTGCCTGCTACGGGGAGGTCCAAATACACACATGCCCTGAAACAGTTCAGGTGGTCTTTCGCGAAAAGGCTTTTGGGGGTGTGGAGGCTTTAACCTGGACAAAGGAAATGAAAAGACTATGGCACGAATTGGAATGAGAGAGATGCTGGAGGCCGGAGCTCACTTTGGTCACCAAACCCACCGTTGGAATCCAAAAATGCGAAAATATATTTTCGCACCGAGAAATGGGATTCATATCATTGATCTACAACAAACCGTTGGGTTGTTGAACAAGGCTTACGATTATATCGTTGACACGGTCGGCAATGGCGGAAAAATCTTGTTTGTGGGTACTAAAAAGCAGGCCCAAGAAATCGTTATGCAAGAAGCCGTTCGAGGAGGCCAATACTACGTGAACAACCGCTGGTTAGGGGGGATGTTGACGAATTTTAAGACTGTTAAGCAGTCGGTGGATCGGATGCGTTCGATCGAAGAAATGGCAAAAGATGGTACCTTCGAAAAGCTCCCTAAAAAAGAAGTTTTTGGTCTGACCCGAGAACTGGCGAAATTGGAAAAGAATTTGGCCGGGGTTAAAGAGATGTCGAAGCTTCCCAAGGCTGTCTTTATCATTGACCCAAACCTGGAAAAAATTGCCGTGGACGAAGCTCGTAAATTGGGTATTCCAGTCATTGCGACACTGGATACCAACTGCGATCCCGATCTTATTAACTTCCCCATCCCAGCAAACGACGATTCGATCCGATCCGTCGCACTCTTTGCAGCCGTGATTGCCGATGCTTGTTTGGAAGGTGCCGTTCGTCACGAAGAACTTCTTGCAGCCAAACGCGTCAAAGGCGAAGCGAAAGAAGCTGCACCAGAAGAAGTGATTGAGGATAAGAGATCCAAAAAGAAAGGACCTCAGATCGATATCGTTCCTTCTCTGAAGACCCCCGGAACAGAAGGTGAGAGCTCTGAATTGGCTGTTGAGGAGGGTGTTTGATGCAAGTCACAGCAGAGATGGTAAGAGACCTGCGTGAGAAAACGGGCGCAGGGATGATGGACTGCAAGAAAGCTTTGCTGGAGACAGGAAGCCTGGACGCTGCGGTCACGTATTTGCGCGAAAAGGGTTTGGCTGCCGCGGCTAAAAAAGCAGGCCGTGTGGCTTCCGAAGGACTGGTCGCTGTGATCGTTGAAAAGAACCGAGCAGCGATTGTAGAAGTCAATTGCGAAACGGATTTTGTGGCGAAAAATGGTGATTTTCAGGAATTGGTAGCTGATTTGGCTGCAAAATCTTTCCATCTCAAGGATCTTGTTGTTGAGACGGAATCCATGATTCATGATAAAATCGCGACCATCGGAGAGAAGATAGCAATTCGTCGTTACACTGTTTTAGAAGGCGGCGATCTCTATGGGGCTTACTTGCATGCAGGAGGCTCGATCGGAACTCTGGTGGAGCTGAAGGGGGCAAACGCTTCGCATCAAGATCTCGCAAAAGATTTGGCGATGCACGTAGCTGCTTCAGCACCTTCGTTTTTGGCTCGCACGGATATCGATGCCGAGACTCTGAATGGAGAAAGAAGCATTTTGAGAAATCAAGTTCTTGAACAAGGCAAGCCTGAGAACATGGTAGACCGAATTGTCGACGGGAAAATCGAAAAATACTATTCCGAGGTTTGTTTGCTGGAACAAAAATTTGTGAAAGATCCAGATACGGTGATCTCCAAGCTTTTGAAAGATGCAAACGTTACTTTGTCTCGATTCGTGCGCTATAAAGTGGGCGAGGGTCTTGAAAAAAAATCCGATGATTTTGCACAAGAAGTGGCAAAAATGATAGGATAGAGGGGTATGAACAAAGCCCTTGTTTGCTTGTCCGTGCTCTTGTCTTTGGTTGCCTGCCATTCTCAACAGGAATTGGTGGGCAGCCTCACGGAAAGGGAAGCCAATGAAGTCGTCGTCGTCCTGGACTCTCAACGGATTCAGGCAACGAAGATTTCGGTGGAAGCAAAAGCAGGAAACAAGGCGCCGACCTTTTCGGTTCAAGTAGACTCCAAGCAAGCTTCAGAAGCGCTGCGAATTTTGGTAGACAATCGATTGCCAAAATCTCCCAGTGCAGGTCTCGGTCAGGTGTACCCTTCTGATAGCGGGGGGCTAATCCCTAGTCAAAGCGAAGAAAAAGCAAAATTTCTGAGAGCGACTCAAGGGGAAGTCGAAAATATGCTGATGGTGCTTCCCGGTATCGTGGAAGTCCGAGTGGTGGTGGTGATTCCGGACCCAAATATCGTTCGCGATCTGCATGCTCCAGCCCCTCAGGCCACCGCTTCGGTGGCGATTGTATTTAATCCCATTGATGCAAAAGGCACGCCACCGGCTAAAGCAGAAGAAATAAAGTATTTGGTATCTTCGGCGATTGAAGGACTTGCTCCGAACCGAGTGAGCGTGGTGATGAGTGAAAACGTGCCTTCCACAGCAATGGGGTTTCCAAAGTTAGTCAGAAAGCCTGTGGCCGTTCAGAACGGCTATTTTACGGATTCTAGGCTTCGGGACGATCTCTTGTTATGGCTTTTTGGATTTTTAGCGCTGTCAGGGGTTGCTTTGGGGGTTTTCGGCTTAATTCGAAATCGTTCGCTGCGAGATCAACTTAGCAAGGCACTCAATGCTCACACCGAATCTTGAAAAACAAGAGACGGTTGAACGCGTACAGCAGATTGTCGAAGCACTCAAATCCTCTGCTACGACTGAGGAAGATCGAACGCTTTGGCAGGCATGGCTGAACCAGATCTTAGATTTTCAAAATCACTCTTATTTTCTGGGCATTCACCCTTCTTGGCTTCAATCTTTGGTTTCCCAGGAATCGCCTGCGATCCAAGAAGCGCTTCGTAACCGGCATCCCGTCTTGATGGAAGTGCTCAAGCGAAAACTAAAGCGATTGCCGCAGCAAGAAAATTTGCTTTCATCGGGCCAGCGATGGCTTGTCAGTTATCTGCTTCAAGTCGGTAAAAACCGAACGGCTGAGCTGCTTGCTAAGCAACCGGAGTTGATTCAAAATGCCATCATCGAAGCTCTAACCCTCCATCATCCTTTAGAATCAACCGAGCTGGAATTGGATTTTTTCTTTGAGTTACAATACCCAACGCCCGATGATTTATTTAAAAGTGTTGGGTTCTATGGAAACCATCCGGAACAAGTTGTTGAACTTGCCCAGCGTCTGGAATACGCCCAAGGGCAAAAATTGATTCGATTGCTGAGTCCTAAAAAATCCGGATGACCGAACTCTCGGCTAGGCTGCAGGTCTATGCTTCAGCAGATCAACAGGAGGGCTGGGAGGTGCATGAACAAGCCAGTCAGAACGAATCGGGGAATGCTGTGTTTTTAAACTGGTTTGCGCGTTATCAAAATCTTTGTGAAATTTTGAAAAATCAATGACGTATCCCGTTTGCTCTTGCAGCTCATCAAGGATCCGCATTTGCTCGCGGGCATTGCCTGCTTCTTTCGCTGCGGAATAACGCACGGCAAGTTGTTTGGCGGCAGGCGAATTGTCTTCGTTGGCAATTGTATGCACGGCTTGGTTGAGTCGCTCGGGATTGAGGCTGTTTTGAAAAAAAGTATTTTGGTGCTGATGGTGCCCGTATAGGCGCTTGGCGGCGATAAATGCTGCGCCTCCGTAGAGCCCAGCGACGACCGCTAAGCCAGCTCCACCGCTTAACAAACCAATCCCAGCAATGGCTGCCACGCCTAAGACGTTTTTGACGATTTCTTTGGTGACTTCTGCCTGAGTGCCGTGCGTCCATTCGTCTTGCGTTTGCATCAGTTCAGGAAGCGAGAGAGCTTTGCGAGTCTTACTCCAAGCCTGAGTCGGTTTGTGGATTCCAATTTGGATGGAATGATCTGAAATGGGGATAGATCCCACGGTTGAATGGGTAGAGACACTGGGTTCTGGGTAAGTGTTTGCCTCAAGTCCTTGGAGAGAGTGAGTTGGATGAACTTGGGTCAAAGAGCGGTTCGGATCTCCAGTCATTCTGTTAGTCTAGGGTAATAGTCTATTGGGAATCAATCGAGCATCATTTCTATCAGGAGTGTAGCGGCGTTGACCAGGTTCGAAAACAAGTGAGATGTTTAGTCCCAAATTGTGATGGTTTGGTTGAGTCCTAAATGACTGTGGCAGATTTTGCCATGATTTTAAAATAAATTCGTAGGAGTTAGCCCTTTTAGAGTTTTAAGGCGCTTTGCAAAATGATAGGCATTGAGAAAATCCCTGAGGTGCTGACTAAGTTGCTGATGTGTCTGATAGTGGTACTTTTTCACTGTCGCTTCTTTAATGGTCCGGTTCATCCGTTCTATCTGGCCATTCGTCCATGGATGGTTCACTTGTGTCAGACGATGCTCATGCCTTCTTGCTAGCAAATCCGATAAAAAATAGGCGTCAGCGCCCATTGCTGATCTCGGCGGTTCGTAAACTGAGCACCATTGTCTGTTAAAATGGTATGGATTTTATAGGGAACAACCTGAGGCGCTTAAGAAACTCGGCAGCTTCTATTCTTCCATACTTTTCTAAGAGTTCAGCGTAGGCGAACTTCGAGGTTCTATCAAACGCTACGAACCTATAAAGTTTACCTTCTTCTGTATACACCTCTGCAATATCGATATGAAAATAGCCAATGGGATAATTTTTGAATTTCTCCTTCTTGTTTGGCTGCTCGACAGTGCTGGGCAGTGGACTAATCCCATGACGCTGCAAACATCGATGAAGAGACGAACGAGTCAGTTCTGGGATTGCGGATTGCAGAGCATCAAGGCAGTCATCCAAAGGCAATAGCGTGTGTTTACGGAACGCTACAATGGCAGCTTCTTGTTCTGGACGCAAAACTGTGGATAGACGCTTTTTAGGACCCATCGAAACATCTTCTACAAAATCCCGCTTCTTCCATTTGGCAACCGTCTTAACGTTCAGGCCGTATCGGCTTGCAAGCTCTGTTAGGCTCGTTTGACTATTTTGTATCTCTCGACGCACTGCCTTTGTCGTTCTGGCGCATCCATGAAGTATTTGTCCCATATTATCTCCCAAGTTGCTTTTGGCACATCACAGACACCATTGCAATTTTGGAACAAATATCTATGTCAATCATCGACAATTAAGAAGATAATTGTGCAACTATCGCTAGATTAATTCTTTTCTTCTTTCTTCAACGAAGCTCTCGTGAAAACCATCAAAAGCAATTCCAAAGCATCCTCGAGAAAAGCAAATTGTCTTTACAATTCAAAAGGCGTAGTTTAGTGGTAGGTTCGAAAGCTAGCCAAATCGGATTCCAAGCCAGCTATCTTGAGTGAGATACAGTGTTACTTTGTCCTACGGTCGGTGAGTGATGTTTGAGTGCTCTCAAATCATGACTTTGCTGGGTGAGGCTCGACTTGGAATGTTAGTTTGAAAGCAAACTGAAAAGCCCGGAGGATTTTATGTGGTTTCGTGTAATAAGCTTGGCGTTTGTAATTATCTTCATAGGTGAGTCATTCCTCTTTGCCATGCCACCTAAAGCTGATCTTTCAGGGCAGATTGAGGTGCTCCCGCGCTCTCTTTCCCAAATCATGTTGCATGCTTTCATTCGAGCTGGCAATGAACAAGAAGTTTTAGACTATATCAATCGCCTGGAATGTTATCGATCCGAATTGACTGACCGAGCACGGGCAGAGAGAGGAGTGTACCGTTGCTGCCACGATCTTGAAAGAGGGTGTGTTCTACAAAGGTACGACGAGGAAGGTAATTTTTTTCCCCAAGACACATACGTTTCAACAACTCTATTTTCCAATGAAGAAGATAGCTTTCAGCTAACATCTTTTAGGTACTGGCATGACTGGTCAGAAGTCACAGGATACCCAGCGACTCGTACTTATTTTTATCTTTTGCCGTTTGAAAATATCTTCGAAATTAATCGAGAACGACAGAATGCACTTCATTTGGCCGCAGAGGCCGGCATGGTTGACGTTGTCTTAAGATTGCTAAATCTTGGGCTCCCTATTAACCTGCAAAACGCTGGCGGAGTGACTCCATTGATGGATGTGGCAAAGGGATCAGCTTTGGCAAATGCAGAGCAATTAATTCAATTGTTTATCGAAAGAGGCGCAGATCTAAGAATCCGAGATCTTTCTGGCAGGTGTGCTCGCCATCATGCTTTGGAGAGTCGCTTAAACTTTCCTACAGAAACCTTGGATAAACTTGTTTTTAATCCGTTAGGCAGATCTCCATTTACAGGGGAAACACCGATTGAGCGTTTGCAGCGCGTTGTTTTCAAAACATTTAGACAGATTCAATTAGGAGAGAATAGATGGGGAATGGATTTTTATCGAGAGCAAACACTAACAGGAAACGCCAAGCAAAGCCTGCAGAAGAAATTATTTGATCAAATTAGCTTAATAGGCACAATAGAAATATTGGATAAAATCATGCTTTTAGGCTGTATAAATATACATGCCGGACTAAGCATCATGGCTCAAGCGATGGAAATAATAGGTAGCACTTGTGATGCTCTTTCCAAGGAAACCAAGGGAGGATATCTTGCTGATCTATCTTGGTCGGAGTTAGGGTTTCTGTCTATTATGGGAACACAAAAACGATTCTCAGAGGATATGAAATTACTTTTGCCTGTTGCTCACGATATTTGGATGCGATGCGGTGACCTAGTAGCATTAAAGAAAAAACTCCAGCAAATGATTGATGAATATGATCAATGGGAAGCTAAAAACAATGCAGCACGTTCAGATCTTGCTCTCTCAATATCGCCTGACTTATTAAGATTTCATGCATTCATACGATATTTTTACGATCTGAGTTCATTAGATCGAATCATTGATCTTGCAACTATTGCAGCAAAATTGAACATGTCCTCTCCAAATGATCGTGATATCCTGCTGACAGTTGTTCGGAAGATTGCTGATACATCAAAGTACGAACTATTGGGCGCCAACTTAAGCCCTGCAGTTAAAGCCATGATCCCAGATATGTCCTGGGAACGCCTTCAGAAAGTACGCAATATTCTTAAAGAGGCTGATCAAAAGAGACCGGAAGTTAGAAAGTTGCTTAAAAGTCTTCTACAACAAGGCACAATCGCGAACCTGAGCTTAGACGGTTTGCGGCAGGATATCATACAGCTGAGTATTCAACTACAAAGCGTACGAGAGGTATTAAGAAAGAAGCCTAACGAGGACGCTTATCAGTTTTTTGATAGGATTGTTATAATCTATATGCACGAAGACAGCTCTGAAAATCTCCCGCTTTTTTATCTCAGCGTTGAAGATCAGGAGAAACTCAGTGTATTAATTGATCAAGCATACAAAAATATTGAGAATAATAATTCGTTTATATTTGAAGAAAAAGAATTCATTAAAAGACAATCTAAACAACTGCAGGGAATCAAAAAAAGCATAAAGACACTGGAAGCAAGAAAGCAGGAACTATCTGAGGGAATACAGAAGCGGATCTCAGATTCTGAAGAAAAAGTAGACCAAGAAAAAAAGCGAATTCAGAAAGCCTGCTCTTGTGTGCAAAAAGCACTTCAAAAGAAACGTTCTTTGTCGCCTGGAGATGTAGAAAAAGTCCTGAAGCACTTATCTGATTCTCAAAGCAATGAGTTTCTAGTGACATACGAGCGTGGGTTTCGTTTCAAAAATATTCGAGCTTTTGCAGCCTCTTTAAACAGAGGCGGTGAAGAGAAACCAGAGGATCGAACACCATCTATTAGAGCACATTATCTCATGCTGGCCATGGAAGCATGGAATCGGTTTCTTAAAAAGCTTTTTCCAGATTCCGCCCAACGGACACGGGTGGTAGAAGCCATGCAACGCAATAAGTATTATCTCAACAGTGTTTCCGAGGATTCTAGACACATTGAACACTCATTGAGAAGATATAATTTAGATCTTGAGTATAAAATGGGTCTTCACACAGACATCATTCATTTTAAGATTTTTATGAATCATGCAGGTGCTTTTCCAGATCAAACAATGCGAAACATTATGGAACATATAGACGTGTTGCATGAATCATACGCTGGATACTCTCAAGTTGAATTGTTCAAAACGTTTCAAGGCTATTTAGGAATGGTTGAAGGAGAAAAACAAAGATTAGAAAGCGAATTAGTAGCTTCAGGTGTGACTTTGCCTACACATGATAGTGACAGTGAATATATCCATGTGCCAACTTTTCGAGAGGATGTGATGAAACCACCGCTATTGCTAAAATCTACGCATAAGCCGTTGACTAATAAGCCTAGTAATATCATTTCAATTCCTGGTGACGGAGATTGTTTATTTAACAGCATCCTCGAAGGAATGAGACGATTATCTAGAGAAATTAACATAGAAAATGCAGCCGCTTTACGAAGAATTTTGGCTAACGAAATGCACAACAACATATCGATGTATCGTCATAGCATCGAACTCCAAATTGTTCAAAACATCAGAGATAATGATTTAGCTGGGTATCCTCCTGCACTTACCAGCGAGATGCATGACCTCGAAACTGAGCAAGAAATAACCCAGTTCGGACAAGACACTGTTCCGCGTTATATCCATGCTCTGGGAGAAGGGGAATTATGGGGCGGTGGAATTGAACTCGGTATCATTGCCCGTCTGTACAATCTGCGTATTTTTGTTTATCAACGAGGTGGAACTATTCATATGATCAACGAAGAGGCTGTTGGTGCTGAGTTGATTGAACTGGATTATACGGGCGATCACTATAACCTCATTGCTAACCACATTGCTGTGCCAGCACAAAGGACGGCCATAAGAGTTTCTAAAAGCGTTGTGTTTAGTCCCAAATTGTGATGGTTTGGTTGAGTCCTAGGTGACTGTGGCAGATTTTGCCATGATTTTAAAATAAATTCGTAAGGAGTTAGCCCTTTTAGAGTTTTAAGGCGCTTTGCAAAATGATAGGCATTGAGAAAATCCCTGAGGTGCTGACTAAGTTGCTGATGTGTCTGATAGTGGTACTTTTTCATTGTCGCTTCTTTAAGGGTCCGGTTCATCCGTTCTACCTGGCCATTCGTCCATCGATGGTTCACTTGTGTCAGACGATGCTCAATGCCTTCTTGCTCGCAAATCCGATCAAAAATAGGCGTCAATGCCCATTGCTGATCTCGACGGTTCGTAAACAGAACACCATTGTCTGTTAAAAGGGTATGGATTTTATAGGGAACAACCTGCACAAGGCGCTTAAGAAACTCGGCAGCTTCTATTTTTCCGTACTTTTCTAAGAGTTCAGCGTAGGCGAACTTCGAGGTTCTATCAACCGCTACGAACCTATAAAGTTTACCTTCTTCTGTATGCACTTCCGTAATATCGATATGAAAATAGCCAATGGGATAATTTTTGAATTTCTTTTTCTTATTTGGCTGCTCGACAGTGCTGGGCAGTGGACTAATCCCATGACGCTGCAAACATCGATACGTTCAGAGAGTATCGGCTTGCAACCTCTGCTAGGCTCGTTTGACTATTTTGTATCTCTCGACGCACCGCCTTTGTCGTTCTGGCGCATCCATAAAGTATTTGTCCCATATTGTCTCCCAAGTTGCTTTTGGCACAGCACAGACACTATTACAATTTGGGACTAAACAAACTGATGAGACTATAAGAACTAACGAGTGTTACCTATTGTGCCCGGTTGAACACCTGAAACATCCGACTTTGCGATTGCTCAGGGTTTTCCAACGGGACCTTTTGGAGCGGGCTGATTTCTGTTATGAGTTTGCATGGCTCGAATTATTTTTCTGGGCACCCCAGACTTCGCCGTTCCAAGCTTGCGAGAACTTGATCGATTCTGCCGGAGTCAGCAACACGAGTTGCTGGGTGTTATTTGTCAACCGGACAAGCCTGCGCAGCGTGGACAGGCTTTGCAAGCACCTGCCGTGAAAACGGCTGCGGTGGAGCTTCAATTGCCCGTGTGGCAGCCTTCGAAGATCACATCCGATTTTGTACCATGGTTTCGAGAGCAAAAAATCGATTTGGGCGTTGTGGTGGCTTACGGAAAGATTTTGCCTCAAAGCTTATTGGATTCCGCTTCTCAAGGGTTTGTGAATGTGCACGGCTCTCTTTTGCCAAGATGGCGAGGAGCGGCGCCGATTCAACGAGCGATTGAAGCGGGGGATCGAGAAACAGGGGTGTGCATCATGAAGCTGGTGGCTGAAATGGATGCAGGGGGAATTTACCATACCGTGAAGACACCGATTGGAGAGGCAGAAACAGCGGGTGAGCTGTTTGCTCGATTATCCGAGATGGGGGCATGCGCGTTGATCGATGCGTTGCCAGGTATCTTGGAGGGTCGTCTGAAACCTGTTGAGCAGCCCTTGGAAGGGGTCACGCATGCGGCTAGGCTTCGGAAAGAGGAAAGCGATATCGATTGGTCTAGGCCGGCTGAGGAGCTGGCTCATCGCTGCCGAGCTTTGCTACCCTGGCCGGGTTGCTCAAGTTTCTATGAGGGCAAACGCATCAAGCTCTTTGAGCCTAAGCAGGTACAGGGGCAAGGCAAACCGGGTCAAATTTTGGAAGTTGGCGATGCGCTTGTGATTGCGACGGGTGCTGGTGCCATTGCTTTTTCCGAAGCACAGCTTGACGGCAAACGCCGCATGTCGATTCGAGAGCTTAAAAATGGGTTTCTGCTGGTTCCGGGGAGCTTGTTCAAAACGGATTCGAGCCGGTGAGAAATTCAAACTGCTTAATTTTATGCGCTGTTTCTTGAAATTCGTTTTCAGGCTCGCTGCCCATCACGATCCCAGCTCCAGCGGCAAAGTAGCTGCGTTTTTTGCCCATAAAGAGGCTTCGAATCAAAATATTGAAATCCACTCCCTGCCCGGAAGACACATAGCCAAATGAGCCGGTGTAAGGGCCTCTGGGAACAGATTCGTAACGCTGAATCGCACGCATAACGTTTTCTTTAGGGGCTCCTGTAATGGTTCCACCGGGAAAGAGCGAGTGTAGAATCTCTTGCAGGCAAACTTGTGTTCTCCCGGTGACTTCTGAGACCAGATGATAGACGTGAGGGTAGCGTTCAATGTGAAACGGTTTAGGGACCTCTACGCTGCCAGTTTCGCAAACTCGGGAGAGGTCGTTTCGCATCAAATCGACCAACATGCTATGTTCGGCCATTTCTTTGGGACTCGTCCGAAGTTCTTGTTCTCCCGTTGGGCTAGCCGGCTTTGTGCCTGCGATCGGTTTGGTGCTGATCGTTCTATCTTGAAGCCGAAAAAGCCGTTCTGGGCTGCCAGATACAATCGACCATTCGGGGTGTTGCAAAACGCCCATGTAAGGACTCGGGTTGTGTTTTTTAAGTTCTTCGTAAACCCAGAAAGGATCGAAGCTTCCTGGCTCAATGTCGAACTGTCTTGCAAGATTGACCTGATAGACATCGCCTTGTCGAATCTCTTTTTGAATCGCTTGGATGGCATTGAGATAGTCTTGTTGTTTAAAACGGCTTCTGAGCTTGCTGTTCAAAGACGGTGCTCGAATCTTGCGCGCATAGGAGCTGCCTTGGTCAAAGCGAAAGAAGGCTGCATCTGGAAAATTAAAGTCCGAAGTGTGTGTCGCGAGTCCAAAATATCGAGCGTATTCGTAGCCGATAAATCCTATCCAAGCTGGGAAAAAATCAGAGCTTTGAGGAAGTGTCAGCAAGCGACCTAAATCGGTCGCGGTTCCGACAAGTTGATTATTTAAAAAAATTTTACCGCTTAAAACTTCCAGATAAGCGCTGGGATTTTCGGCATAGATGAAGGAACCATCGAAGTCCAAGAGGGCTTGCATTGTTTGATGCATAGCGCTTAAATGGCGGGTCTATGAAACATGTGTGGATGGTAGGATACGATTTTTCGCAGCACAGCAGCGCGCTTGTACGGATTGCTGCGGGTGAACTTCAGCCGCAATCTGGAAAGTTGGTACTCTTGCATGTGTACCAGGTACCACCCACGCCTCTGTCTTTCAACAGCATGCACATTGAGACCAGTTATCTTCATCAAACGGAGCTTTCAAAATCGATTGAAGAAGAGGCTTCGAAGGGGCTGGAAAAAGTGCTGAAAACCTTGCAGGCTGAGTTTCCATCGTTGGAAATCGTCTTCTTGGTGAAAGCCGGTGATCCTTCGAAAGTGATTCTGGAAAAAGTCGAACAGCTTGGAGTCGATCGACTGATCATTGGAAGTCATAGCCGCACGGGTATTGAACACTTTTTTCTAGGCTCAGTTGCCGAGAAGATCGTCAAACATTCCACGGTATCTGTTTTGGTGGTTAAGCATCGGGACGATTCGTAGTCTCGAAAGTTAAGTGTTTAGAAAATAAGACTAATTTAAAACATTTGACAAATGGTTCTGATTCGCAATAATCTTGGTTTTTATTTGGGGTTTATATTATGTATGTTATTAAGCGCGACGGAACACGAGAAGAAGTAAAAATTGAAAAAATTCTGACGGCGGTTAATCGGGCCTGCCGTGGGATTGAGAATGTGGAATCGATTGAGATTGCTAAACGAACCATCAGTGGTTTGCACGATGGAAGTACCACTCAGGAGCTGGATCGACTCTCGATTGCGAATGCGGTGATGCTGATGTCGGAAGAACCAAACTACTCCAAAGTCGCGGCTCGGATGCTTTCAGAAAGCATTTTGAAAGAAGTGGGACGGGATTCAGCATTTCGCGATTGCATACGGATTGCTTCAGAATGCGGGATGATTGCGGATCGGGTACTGGAACTCGTTCAAGAGCAATTCGAAGTGATTGAATACGCGATTCATCACGAACGCGATGACTATTTTGAGTATTTTGGCCTAAAAACCTTAGCGGATCGGTATCTGCTTCGTCATCCAGAAACGCGCAAGATCATCGAACGACCTCAATGGATGCTCATGCGTGTATCGCTTGGTTTAGCAAACAACGTTCAAGAAGCCATCGATTTCTACAATCTGATCAGTCAATTTTATTATCTTCCGGCGACTCCTACATTGTTTAACTCAGGCACGCGTCATCCTCAGATGAGCAGCTGCTATCTGCTTACGGTCGGAGACGATAGCTTGAGTGGAATTTATAAATCCATTACGGATTCAGCCATGTTGTCCAAGTTTTCCGGGGGGATTGGAATTGACTGGACTTCCGTGCGTGCTTCGGGTGCATTGATTAAAAGCACGAACGGAATGAGCAACGGAGTGATTCCGTTTTTGAAGGTTTTTGATAGTTCCGTTCACGCGGTGAACCAAGGCGGCAGGCGTAAGGGGGCTGCAGCGGTTTATCTGGAGAACTGGCACAGCGATATTGAAGCGTTTCTAGAACTTCGAAATAATACGGGGACAGAGCAAAGACGAACTCATAATCTGAACCTTGCAATTTGGATTTCGGATCTCTTTATGCAAAGAGTTGAAGCGAATGAGGATTGGAGTCTTTTTACTCCAAATCAAGTTCCCATGCTTTTGAAGACTTATGGAAAAGAGTTTGACGCTTGGTATCAGCGTTACGAACAAGAAGGCTTGGCGCTCAAAACGATTTCTGCACGCGATTTATACGCTCGAATGACACAGACTCTGGCTGAAACAGGCAATGGATGGTTTTGTTTTAAAGACAAATCCAATTTACGCTGCGCTCAGACTGGGAAATCGGAGCACATGGTGCACAGCTCAAATCTTTGTACCGAGATTTTGGAAGTCACGTCGGCAGGAGAAACGGCTGTCTGCAACTTGGGAAGTATTAATCTATCCAGATTGGTTGGTCCAAAAGGTTTTGATTTTGAGAAACTTCAACAAGTGGTTGAGCTTGCGGTGACCTTTCTGGATCGAGTGGTGGATATTAATTTCTACCCAACTCAAGAAGCTGCGGTTTCGAATCAAAAATGGAGACCCGTTGGCCTTGGAATCATGGGCTTGCAAGATGCATTCTTTAAGCTGCGATTGCCATTTACCTCTGCCCAAGCCAAACAACTTTCAAATCGGATTTCGGAAGAAATTTACTATCATGCTCTCAAAACCAGCATGAAATTGGCACAAGAACTTGGCCGTTTTGAAGGGTTTGAGCAGTCGCGTTATGCGGAAGGAAAACTGCAAGTTCAACTGGCTCAAGATTGTGGACAAGCGTTACCCGAATTGCATCACGATTGGGATCGACTGGCTTTGGAAGTGCAGCAAAATGGACTTCGCAATAGCCTCTTAATTGCGATCGCGCCAACGGCTACGATTGCATCGATTCTAGGGAGCTTCGAGAGCATTGAACCTCAGATTTCGAATTTCTTTAAAAGAGAAACGCTGAGCGGCGAATTTTTGCAAGTGAATCGTTATTTGATAGCAGACTTAAAAGCTCTGAATCTGTGGACAGATGCTTTGCGTTCGAAGATCATTGCTGCAGAGGGTTCGATTCAGAATATTTCTGAGGTTCCTGAAGACTTGAAAGCGCTTTATCGAACGGTTTGGGAGATTCCTCAAAAAGAGCTGATTGATATGGCTGTGGCCCGATCGACCTTTATTTGTCAGTCGCAATCGTTAAATCTATTCATGGAGAATCCAAGCTTGGCTAAACTCTCTTCCATGTACATGTATGCCTGGAAGCAAGGTGTGAAGACGACTTACTATTTGCGCTCGCGAGCCAAAACGAGCATTCAAAAAACCACCATTCAAGTAGAAGACCAACAAGCGTTGGCTTGTTCCTTGGAAAACCCAGAAACCTGTGAGGTATGTCAATGATATTGGATCAAAAATTAGATTTAACGCTAAGGCCTATGAAGTATCCTCACTTCTTCCAGGCTTATAAAGACTCACTGAAAAACATCTGGACGACCGATGAGATTGATTTTTCGGTCGATTTAGAGCACCTGCGAGATCGCTTAAGCGCTCCCGAGGCCCATTTAGTCAAACGCCTAGTCGCTTTTTTTGCCACGGCGGATAACTTGGTTGCACACAACTTGGTTTTAAATTTTTACAAGCATGTGAATTCGCCCGAGTATCGTATGTTTCTGGGCAAACAGCTCTTTGATGAGATGCTGCACGTTGAGACCTATCTGCTTCTCGTGGATAATTACATTCCAGATCCAAACGAAAAGAAAGAAGCATTTGATGCTTATCAGAAAATCGAATCGATTAAATCAAAAGCCGATTTTTGCTTCAAGTACATGGATTCGATTGAGAAGCTAGACACGCTGGATACTCATGAAAAGAGGCGCCAGTTTGTTGAAAATTTGATTTGTTTTGCAGCTTGTGTAGAAGGCCTCTTTTTCTTTGGTTCCTTCGCATACGTGTATTTTTTACGCGATAAGGGGCTATTGCCTGGACTTGCGACGGCTACCAACTGGGTGTTTCGCGATGAGACCATGCATATTCTGGCGACGATGCAATTGGTTGGCGTCATTCGGCAGGAGTATCCTGAGCTATTTGATGACGTACTGGAAAAACGAGTGGAAGCGATGATGGAAGAAGCCATTCAGGTTGAAATGGCTTTTTGCCAAGATACATTAAGCTTGGGAATCAATGGAATGACTCAAGCGATGATGCTGGACTATTTGCGTTACGTGGCGGATCAACGTCTGGTGCAAATCGGAATGAAGAAAAAGTATAAGACGAGCAATCCATTCCCTTTCATGGTGCTCCAAGATTTGCAGCCGCTGACGAACTTTTTCGAAAAGCGAGTCACGGAATATCAAAAAGGATTTGACATCAAGAAAGAGTCGATTGTTTTTGATGAGTCTTTTTAGGTGGTATCGAAGATCAAAATCCGGTACAAGCCCTGAGTGTTGAAGTGCAGACCGATGTTGAGACCGCGAATATGAGCAATTGGGCCAAGGGTGAAGTTAACCCAATCGATTTAGGAAAAGAGTACGAGCCGGTTGCCAAGCCTTTGTTGGTATTGACGGGATCCCAATCCGTCATTTACCCTCTTCATCATCAGCTTTATACCGGTGAGAGTTTGGCGATTATGCGTTCTTGGCCGGACCACTTTTTTGATGCCTGCGTTACCGACCCTCCTTACAACATTGCCAAAGATCGCAAAGGCCTTTCTTGGGCCTTTTCGTCCCACGTCACGATCCAAGACGAATGGGACCGTTTCTCGAATACGGAATACGAAACCTTTACGGCCAACTGGCTCGCCGAAGTTTGTCGAGTGACCAAACCCAATGGCAATATCTTTATTTTTGGAAGCTATCATAATATCTATACGATTGGATCCATTGCGGCACGCATGGATTTAAGAGTTGTGAATAGCATTATTTGGGCGAAGCCCAATGCTCAACCGAACATTACTTGTCGAATGTTTACAGAAAGTACAGAGCAGATTCTTTGGCTTTGCAACAATACGAGCAAACAAGCCAAAAAATGGACTTATAATTATCAGCACATGAAAGAGCTGAACGGTGGAAAGCAGATGCGGAACTATTGGGAGATTCCTCTCACTCCGCAGCGAGAGCGAATTCATGGCAAGCATCCTTCGCAAAAACCGCTTCGCTTGATGGAACGCTTAATACTAGCGGGTACCCATCAAGGCGATTGTGTTTTAGACTGTTTTACAGGATCCGGTTCGACTTTGCTGGCTTGCGATCGCTTGGAGCGAGCTTGGGTGGGTATTGAGCGGGACCCCGTTTACAGCGACATTGCTCATCGACGCCTTGACGAAGAACGAAGGCAGCGGCGTCTTTTTCCTGCGAGCCCATAAAAAGTTAGAGCCACCCGATTGGCATTTGGTAGATTTTATCTGTTAACCAAGCCGTTTCTTTACTTTGGTTCAGCAGCAATCCAAAAGGTAAATGATGCTCCTGAATAAATCCTGAAAGTGCTTGAAGCTGCCGAAGCTACGAGATATGTCAATCATATCCGCATTTTACTTGCGGATATGACTGGCGTCAAGCGTGCGGCTTCAGGATAACCTCGGACCACAGCGTTTCTTTCAGCTTTTGGATGCCTTGGTGGGTAGCTGCCGAAATGTCTAGGCAATGCAGATTTTGCTGGGCGAATGGCGTTCGATCGAAATCTATGCCTAAGTCGCTTTTCGTGAATACAAGAATCTCCGGAAGCTCCAGAAGCGCAGGATTAAAACATTGGAGCTCGTTGCGAATGATCTGGTAGCGTTTCCAGGTGTCGTGGCCCGGTTCGATTAAGTGGCAAAGCACCCGAACACGCTCCAGATGTTTCAGGAAGCGAAACCCAAGCCCAACGCCTTGCGAAGCGCCTTCAATGAGCCCGGGAATATCTGCCATTACCAAGCTATCGTGCTCATGAATGCGTACAACACCAAGCTGTGGAGTGAGAGTGGTGAATGGGTAATCTGCAATTTTGGGTTTTGCTGCGCTGAGAACGGACAAAAGAGTGGACTTACCGGCATTTGGAAAGCCCAAAAGCCCAACATCGGCCATGAGCTTGAGCTCCAAACGCAGATTCTTTTCTTCACCCGGCAGGCCAGGCTTGGCGAACTCAGGTGCTTGTCGAGTCGATGTTTTGAAGCGAGTATTTCCCCAGCCTCCTGAGCCTCCATGACAGATGACTTCACGTTGTTGATGCTGGACAAAATCTGCTAACAGCTCGTTTGTATCGGAGTCAAATACTTGGGTGCCCACCGGAACTTTCGCGATTGCATCTTGGCCATGAGAACCGAATTTGTTTTTGGATTGGCCATTTTGGCCGCTTTGAGCTTCCAGTTTAAAGATGTAATGATAGTCGAGGAGAGAGTGTAGGCCCTCGTCAGCTTCAATCATAACACTGCCACCATTCCCGCCGTCTCCGCCGGCCGGCCCTCCCATCGGAATAAATTTCTCGCGCCTCCAAGAGACGCAGCCATTTCCACCATCTCCAGCTTTCGCGCAGAGTTTAACTTGATCCACGAACTTCATGAGGATTTCGCAACCACGACTCGAGCTGGACGCACCAATCTTTCATTCAAGAGATAACCTTTTTGATATTCTGCAAGGACTTGACCCGCAGGTACTGAAGAATCCGCTTGTTCTGCCATGGCTTCGTGCTTCATGGGGTCAAATACGGAACCGATCGCTGAAAACGAGGTGATGCCATAGCGTCCCAAGGTATCTTCAAATTGCTTGAGTACCATTCTGACGCCTTCGGATATGGCATCCACACTGCTGGCTCCTGTGGCCGCTGACACAGCTTGTTCCAGATGGTCTAAAACGGGAAGCAAGTCCTTCAGCAAGGATTCGCTTGCAAAACGAACCGAGATCTGACGATCCTTTTCGGAGCGTTTTTTAAAATTGTCAAATTCGGCGTATAGTCTTAGGTAGCGTTCCTGAAGAGCCTGAAACTCACTGTTGTCTTGTGCTGCAGAGTTTTCTGGTTTGTCGATATCTACGATCTCTGGGTTTTCAGTCATAGGCGCTTGATACTAAGCACCTACAAGCCAATCGTCAATCCGATGCATGAGTGCGAAGATGAGCAAAGAAATTTTTAAGCAATTGGGCAGATTCTTGCGCTAAGATTCCGGATTCCCATTGAGCTTCGTGGTTGATTCGGCCTTTGGTTTCGGAAGCGCCGCACACCACGCGGTCCAGCCTCGCGTGATGGATGGCTCCCAGGCACATCAGGCAGGGCTCTAAGGTAACGTATAAGGTGCAGGCCTTCAGGCGCCACCGGTTGAGCGATCGAGAAGCTTCTTGAATGGCTCGGATCTCAGCGTGAGCTGTGGGATCGTGATCGATCTCACGACGATTGTAGCCGCGGCCTACAATTTGATTCTCATGGACCACAATGGCGCCAATCGGAACTTCACCCATTGTGGACGCTTGTTCCGCGAGTTTGAGGGCTTCTCGCATCCAAAATTCATCCATTGGTTGCTTATACATCAAAAAGTTCTTAGAATCGGCACATTGTGTGGATCTTGCTGGCTATTTTTGTTGGACTCGTGGTGTTGACCTGTCTGTTGGCTTTGGGGTATCCTCTTCGTGGAACTTGGGAACGGGTGGAAAGCGGCAACCAGAGTATTTGGGAGCGCGATCGCATCACGCTGAATCAGTTCGGATTTTTAGTTTGGGGGCATCAGAACTTGCCAGCAGGAGTGCATCGTTACTGGGGGTTTTGCCTGGGACCTCATCTGTTTCTCAACCGGCGAGATTACGGTTTTCAGCTCTTAAAAAACGAAGGTTTTCCAGAAAAAATAATCCCATTGGTTCAAGGTCGGATCCTGATGCGGTACCGGCTCAGGCTAAGCTCGGATCGCTTGACCTTATGCGGCCAAGGAATACCGATGAAAGTGGAGTTTTTCGAAGAGAGCGCTCAGATTAAACAAATTCGGCCGGTAGAGCCCGTTCCAAGAAGTTATCAACGCTTAGAACTGATTCCGGCTCGTCCAGAGACGATCTCTGCCGGTGCTAAACCTGTTTACGATGCTTAGTGGACTCGAGTAAAAGGCAAGCCGGCTCCTTTGATTGCTTCCTCTTGCCGGAAGGTTCGAGAAAATTAGATCTTTAAAGCAATCAATCGTTTTGCCGCTTCTCGGATTTCCAGCTCGGTTGTATTTGGGCAGAGTGAAAGCCTGATCGTTGCTCGGGCTTCTTCTCGGGTTAGTCCTAACGACAACAGAGCAGGGCTTGGTTCGGGAGCCAGTGCACTGCAAGCAGAACCGAATCCGACGCAAACTCCTGTCTGATCCACGAGAATGCGTAATGCATCGCCATTGACACGGGAAAGGGCCAGAGCGCTGGTGTTGGGGAGTCTGGCGCCCGTCTCAGGTATCCGGCGCGCCATTGGCCACGCTTGGAGTAGCAGGCCTTCAAGCCGATCTCGGAGTGGTTTCAGATCCTGGTTTTTTGAGCGTATGAGTTCTATTTCGTCCGCGGCTGCGCCGAAAGCAATAATCAGTTGGCTTGCTTCTGTTCCGGGCCTTAAATTGCCTTCTTGGCCTCCTCCGGTCCAAGGAGCTTTGAGTCGTTTCGCTCGGTTGCGAAGTAAAATAGCCCCCACTCCTGGATACGCTCCAATCTTGTGGCCTGAGCAAACCATAGCATCGACTCGATCGGGTACCGAGCCTATTCGGCCAAGAGACTGCGAAACATCGGATACTAAAATGGCATCTGGGTTGATTTGAGCCAAAATAGGTTCCCAATCTGTGATAAGGCCCGTTTCATTGTGAGCTGCCGTTGCGAAGACGACATCGGCCGCTTCGATGGAAGGGGCCCAAGAACAAGAACGAAGAGGTTTGGCGAGAGAAGGATGTTCTAAGGCAGTTGACCAGACAGATAGTTTGCCGGTCGATAGAACGCTATCCACCAGCCAGCGATTTCCCTCGCTCGCTCCAGAGGTAAAAAAGACGTCTTGATCTTTGCCTCCTAACGCTTTTGCCACTTGAGAACGAGCCAAATCCAGGTGGGTTCGTAAACGGCGCCCCAGCTGATGAGGAGAAGAGGGGTTTGCACAGAGGTCTAAGCTTTGAATGAGAGCCAGGCGAGCCGCTTCGGTAGGCGGCAAAGACGCGTTTGCATCCAAATTGATGATATGCATGAAAATTTAGATAGATAATATCCTGCTCCGAGGCAAGGCAGTTCATGTTTCTGGCGGGAATGGCTATTGAGCCCGGGCAGACTCTTGTCGACCTGCCAAAGCTGCGTTAATTCCTCCTTACTTTATGCTCATTCGATCTCGCTTTCTCTGCTTCTTTTTCGTTGCTTTTTCGGCTCTGAATGCAAGTGGTATTCGAGTCTCGTTTGGCAAGCATGCAAAGTTTGAAGCAGAAATCGCCCAAACGTCTTCCGAGCTTGAGAGAGGTCTTATGCAGCGCAAAAGCCTTGCTCCCGGAAAAGGGATGCTTTTCGTTTTTCCCGATAGCCAGAATCGTGCGTTTTGGATGAAGAATACGTTGATTGCTTTAGATATGATTTTTCTAGACGATCAAAAGCGAGTGGTTGGAATCATCGAAAACGCCGTTCCATGGTCGTTGGAACGAAGGCAAATAGAAGCTCCTTCTCGATTTGTACTCGAAATCAACGCAGGCCAGGTGAAAAAATCGGGGATTCGCATTGGGTCAATCGCACGCTGGAAATTGCCGTGAAGATGCTTGTAAATCGGTCAATTTTGTGCTCGAGTACTTCCTCGTGAATCACGAATTTCAGCGTATCGTCATCGTCGTGGATGATCCTGTCGCGAAAGACAAGATCGTCCAAACCATGAAGCAAGATCAAATGGAGGTTGTGACTTGCGATGAGCCAGAAGCTGTGGAAGCACTGCTCTCGCAAAAGCCGATCCGCATCCTCGTGGTTGATGTGCCTCGAGGTTTCAACTTAGCTCACCACGTCGCCGCTTACTATCCAGAGACGATTCTTGTAGGAGTTGGAATTTCTTGCGATGAAGTGCAGCTTCGCCGAGCAGAAAGAGCGGGTATTCAGATTTTACTGAACGAACTCAACTGGGAAGCTCCCGAGAGCCAATGCACAACAGGATCTGTTCAACATTTTGAGAAACTGGAACAGTTTCTTGCCAAAGATGATGTAACGGCATCTCTACAGCCCATTGTCAGTTTGTCGAATCCAAAGCCTTACACGCTGGGTTTTGAAAGCCTGGCACGCTCTCCCAGAGCTTTGCCACTTTGGAATGCCGAAACCCTTTTTACTTATGCTGCTAAAAAAGAACACTTATTGGAGACCGATCTTTTTTGCATCCGTGCAGCTCTTCGAGAAGCTTGCCACGTTCCGCAGTTGAACAAACTGTTTATTAATTTAAGGCCCCGCTCCGTCAACCACCCCGCTTTTATTTCTAAGCTTCATGCCTTGCTGGAGAGGACAAATTTCTCAGCGAGCCAAATTGTATTTGAGTTGACTGAGCAACAAAGCATTCTCAACTTATCCACTTTCTTAGAAAACTTAAAACGGATTAAAAAGCTGGGTTTTGAAATCGCGCTCGATGACTTTGGAACGGGTTTTGCCAACCTGGAGTGGTTGTACGATCTGCAGCCGAGCTATTTAAAAATCGCTGGACTCTTTTGCCGCAACATCGAAACGGATACCACGAAACAAATCTTACTCGCGGCTACGACTGAAATTGCTCAGAAACTTCAGATTAAGACCGTACTTGAGAACATTGAAACAAAGCGTGAACGAGACATGGCTGAAAAACTGGGCATCAATTTCGGACAAGGTTACTTTTTTTGTAAGCCAACTTCCGCTCGTTCGATTCTGGAGAGCAATTGGCACTCTCAGTACCCTTGGTAACTTAGCCGCTCCCAACGAGCGCGGAACCAAATTCAAGCTCTGGCTCACCGGCATGGTTAATCACATTTTCCGTAATCGTACAGCTCGTAATACCTTCTAAATAAGGCACTTGATACATGATATCGAGCATGGCATCTTCCAAGACTGCGCGTAAGCCTCGTGCACCGCTCTTGCGAGCAATCGCTTGTTTGGCAACCGCTCGCAGTGCTTCTTGCGTAAAGCCAAGATCGACGTTCTCGAGCGCAAAAAGTTTTTGATATTGTTTCACTAAAGCGTTTTTGGGTTTTTGGAGAATCTCGAGCAGATCACCCTCAGATACTTCGTTTAATGCTGTTACAACCGGCAAGCGGCCGATAAGTTCTGGGATCAATCCAAAGAAAATCAAATCTTCGGTTTCTACCTCAGGCAAGGCACTTTGTTTCTGAGTGGCATCCGATGCCTCGAAACCGATTTGTTTTCGTCCAATTCGTTTTTGGATAATGTTGTCCAAGCCGACAAAAGCTCCGCCACAGATGAATAAAATATCTTTGGTATCCATTTGCAAGCCTGAATCCTGTTGGCCGAATTTCTTTGTCCCTTTGGAAGAAAGCGTGATTTTGCTCCCTTCAATGAGTTTGAGCAAAGCTTGCTGGACCCCTTCGCCTGAGACATCTCGAACCGCAGATCGACCTTCGCTTTGGCGTGCAATTTTGTCGATCTCATCGATGTAGACAATGCCTTTTTGAGCTTTTTGGACATCGCCATCGGCCGCTGAAATCAAATGAAGCAAGATATTTTCGACATCTTCTCCCACGTAACCAGCTTCGGTAAGCGTTGTTGCATCCGTCACACAGAATGGAACCTTCAGCATTTTCGCAAGACTTTGAGCCAGAAGGGTTTTTCCGGTCCCCGTAGGCCCGATCAAAAGAACATTGCTTTTTTGAAGCTCAACGTTTTGATTTTCATCGGTGTGATTGATCCGTTTGTAGTGATTATAAACCGCAACCGACAATACTTTTTTAGCAGAATCTTGACCAATGACGTAGGAATCCAAAAATACTTTAATGTCTTGAGGCGTAGGCAAAGCCACTCGATCAAATTTCATGGGCTTTGCATTCTCATGGACAATGCCGTCGCACAAAGTGACACACTCATTGCAGATATAGACCTGTGGGCCTGCAATTAACTTGCGCACCTCCCGTTGGGTTTTGCCGCAAAAAGAGCAGCCTAGCAGGTTAATTTTTCGCCGCTTCGGTATCTTCATTATCGGCTGTAGTGAATCATATTTTTGACTTCCTGAAAAGCCCATGCGGTGCAGAGGGCTGTAAGAAGGAGACTTAGCTGCTTTGGGCGCTGAAGAGCTTGATGGCTTGCACAACCGCTTGGACGTTGTGAACGCGGAAAAACGAACACTTTTGATGCAAGGCTCGAAGAGCAACTCCGACCGTAGCATAATCCCGGTCTGCGGGAGTCGAAATTCCAGCAATATCGCCTATAAATTTTTTGCGACTGGCGCCAAGGTATAGTGGGGCGATGGAGGCGAATTCGTTCAGATGTTCCAGAATACAAAGGCACTGATTAGTTGATTTTCCAAACCCAAGTCCCGGATCAATGACAATTTGCTCCGTGCAAAGTCCTGCTTCGAGCGCCACTTGCACTCTTGAGTGAAGGTAGGCGCTGACATCGGAGATGAGATCCGGGTAATCCAGACGTTTCTGCATGGTTTCGGGCGTGCCTCGCATGTGCATGAGAACGACTTGTTCAAAGCACGATGCAACTTGCAGCATGTCCGGGTCGTGTGTAAGAGCTGAAATATCGTTCAAGCGGGTCACGCCTAAGTCAAAAGCTGCTTGAGCTGTGTTCGCGTTTCGCGTATCGATGCTCATGGGGATTTTTTGGCTGGCGAGCTCTCGGATGATGGGGAGTACTCGCCTCTGCTCTTCCTCTGGGCTGACTTTCTGAGCTCCCGGCCGAGTGGATTCCCCGCCGAGGTCTATCCAGCTTGCCCCTTCCAGCATCAATCGTTGTGCGGCTTCAATCGCTTCCTTCACGCAGAGATAGCGCCCTCCATCGGAAAAACTATCGGGGGTGCAGTTGAGAATACCAATTATTTTCATTGGTGCTTCAACGTTTCTTGAAGCAGTCGCTGAGTGACTTCTTCTTGGGTGCCACATCCATTGACTACGATGGCATCGATTGAGGGAGCTAACTCCAAGTAGCGATCTCGAATCGTATGTTGAAGGTGATCGACTTCGAATATTTCTTCGATGCTGCCGCGTTTTTCTCGCCTCGACCTTGCTTCTGCAACCGAGGTGTCGATCAAAAGCGTGAGCTTGGGAAGTGGAGCAAATTGGTTGATACGCCGGATCCAATCTTCTGAAATCTGAAGACTTTGATACACCCAGCTCGACAGGAGATAACGATCGCAAATAACATCAAATCCTTCGTTTAACTTCGGCTGAATTTCAGTTCCGTAATGATGGAGTCGATCTGCAGCAAATAAAAGAGCGAGAGTTTCAGGGAAATATTGATGCTGCTCAACTTGGCCCTGCAAGAAAGTCCGTATTTCTTTGCCGATCGAACCGAGGCTCGGTTGCGCGGTTACGTAGACCCGACGACCGGAGGCTTCCAGGGCTTTGGCTAAAGCGTGTGCTTGGGTGGTGTGCCCGGATCCATCAATGCCTTCAAGTGCAATCAACATGCCGCTCAGACTAACACATTAGCATTTTGATTCCAGCGTTGGATTTGCTGTTTGAAAAATGAATCGTTTGGGAAAGCCTCTAAGGCTGTTTGATAAAGGCGTAGGACGAGACGATCTTGATGATCTAGGCTCAAGTAAGTGGCCAAAGAGGCATAAGCTGGGTAAAACAACGGCGCATTGCGAATGCATTTGAAGAGAATCTGGATCGAATCACGATGCTGACCAAGATTGGTCTTTAATTTTGCCAATTCGTAAAGTGCAAGAGGGTTCGCCGGAGCGCTACGCAATGATTTTTGCAGCGCTTCTTCCGCAGCTCGCCATCGCCTCATTTTTCTCAGTACGCAACCAAGATTGTAGAATAGATGAGGGTCGTGAGGGAATAGAGGCGTTGCGTGGGCAAAAGCACTTAAGGCGTGTTCGTTGTCTTCCTGGATTCCGTAATAGATTCCTTCTAAAATCGTTAAGTAAGGATGATTTCTATTTTTTTTCTTGGCCGATGCAATCAAAGAGCCCGCCAAGGCAATTTGCCTATTCGATAAAGAGTCTCGGATTTCTTTAATTTCGATCTTCATAATAGGTATAATAATAACATATGGTCAATCCAGTCAGCGGAACAAATCCAATTGGAGAAAATAATTACAACCCAAGCCAGAAAACCATTGCAGATTACCATGCTGCAATTGAGGACATGAATGCGAATCCTCCGAATTATTCAGGGGCTTATCAAGCTTTCAAAGATATTATTGAGAACGATAAAATTTTTCCGGATCAACATCCTGAAATTTATTACTATGCGGGCTTAGCGGCGGAATATTCAGGCGATATCGCTGCGTTCAAGGATGCGAAGAAATACCTGCAAGGCTATGTCAACCGACCAAATCCAGATCCTAAAATGCTGATTTCAGCCAAAGGGCAACTGGATATGATTGATGGCCAAGAAGCACTGAATGGCCACCATTACCAAGAAGCTTTGAGTGCTTTTCAAAAAGCTGGAGTGGACGATCCGAGCTTAAGCCCTGGGCTGCAGAGCACAATTCAGCAGATCAAAGGCCAAATCGATGTTGAACACGCCGACCAGGCCCAGCAGCAAGGTGATTTGGTAAGTATGATCCACTGGTATGAGCAAGCGGAGAGAGACTGCCCTGAGATGGCTTCTCAGCTGGATCCAGTCATTGCACAATTAAAAGACGAGCAAGAGGAAAACGAGACGATCGATCGTTCTATGAACCAAGCTCAGAACGAAAGCGATCCTCAAGTTGCGAATCAGATTCTCGAAAGGATCTACGCTCAGTACCCTGATGCTCACGAAAACGTCCCTTTGATTGCAGTCATGATTGCGAGCAATCAGGCGAACGAGGTCATGTCTCCTCCTAATGGGGCTCAGGGAGACCCGGTCGAAGCCATGCAGATTTTGGAGAACATGATCCAAGAACATCCGAATACGGTCAATGAGCAGTGTCCTTACCTGTACTATACGATGGCTCAGTATGCCATGCAATCCGGTCATCTGGAGCAGGCGAAGCGGTTTTTTTCAGAATTTGAGCCCTTTATTTCGCAATACACGGGCAATGCTTCTTTTATGGGCCAAATCGCTTACATGAATCAGCAGCTTAATGGCTCCAACGCAAAGCTCTCGAATTGGGCGAACTATATGGCAGACTGGTTGGGGCAGAAGACGGGCATCCATGCAAACTGGTGGCTCAATAATGTGATCAATTCGGCCCAGGGAGTCTTGTTGAACACCGATGGGATGGATCATTTGAACGCAGGAGCGCGCTTTGGAAAGCATCCGCTTTTTTATCACAAACATGTTCAGGGAATGGGCGATGAAAAAGCCACTGTTCAAGAAAGACTGAACCACATTCGTTCAGCGCTCGTGAACGTTTCCGATCCAGAAGAAAGAGCAAGGCTTCAACTCGAACAAAGCAGCCTTGAAAACGAAATCCATCAAATTGAACAATCCCGAAACGGTCAATGGAGATCGGAGCGAAGCCCCGATGCGGCCAAACAAGAGAAGCGAAGTCAAGCGGGTTTCTTTCGAGACATCAAAACAACGATTCAAAATCGAGAGGATGAAGGTGTGAAGAACGATCGAGGAGACGTGATTGCCAAAGGGGAAGGGGCTTTGGATGATCCTTCTGCTCCCGGTTTTTGGGGATTGGGAACGACTCTTCAGCAAGCCCAAGCTTCTTACCAGAACCTTGGAATGGTCGATGCTGTTTTGAGCGATTCGAAGTCGAATGAAGGTTTAAGAGATTATACGATGACAGCTTCCGGCGGCACCCATGTATTGAATGCCGAGGAGCGTCTTTTTAACATGTGCTATGGAGGGCCCACAGCCGCGGGTCTTGGGGTTCATTGGATGGATGGAGCTCAAGCTCGAGCAGACCTAGTGGATGAAGAGTATGGGCTTAATTACGCTGGTGGCGACACGAGTCTGGGAGGGCAGACTTTTTCGATCGACAATGGAAACGCTTTGGCAACGGGTGGAGCAAACGAATCGGCGGTGATCGGTACTCAAGCAGATGCCCACGGCGGGTTCTCGGTTGGAAGCAGAGGAATTGCTGTAGGTGCTAATACCGGAGCCTTCGGAGGGGCTCAGGCTTCCGGTCAGGTCCAGGCCAATTTGTTGGGCCAGGGTGGGTTTGTGATGGGGCAAGCCTGGGCGGGATTGGGAGCAAAAGCGAACTGCGACATCTCCTTGGGAGCTGACACACACTTCTCGTTTGGAATTGGAGCTGCGCTTGGAATCGGTGGTTATTTACAGGTTTCGGGAAATATCAACTTTGAAGCGATGGGCCAAGACCTGGCGGCTATTTACGGCGATGATCATCATTCGTTGAGTGGCATGCTGTCCCGGGCAACTGAAATGGCCGGAAGCGTCACGGCGGCTGGAGGGGCGATGGTAGAGCATGCTGCTGGTGATGTTCACGATTTGCTCGGAGACGCCCAAAATTATCTTGGAGCACGGGCTGTTAACGATGTGTTCCATGCTCAGAACGCAGGTCAATTTTTTCAAGGTGTGGGTGAGGGAGCGGGCGAACTGGCCACCGATGCTGCGGATTTGGTTCCGGCAGTAGCTGTTGGGGTGAACGCTGCCAAACAAATTGGCCAAATGGCGTCTCAAGTAGGAGAAGACATCGCGCACGGCGAAATCGGAGATGCGATTCAAGACACCGTCGAAGACACGGCAAAAGGAGCTTGGAATATCGTGAAAGACACCGCGGTCACTGCTTGGAACGCGGTGAAAAGGCTGTTTAGTTGGCTATAATGATTGGAGGTTTTGGTTGGCAAAGTCCCAATTGACGAGATTCCACCAAGCATCGACGTATTTGGCCCGTGCGTTGCGATAGTCGATATAGTAGGCATGCTCCCAGACATCGCAAGTGAGGATTGGGTTTTCGTTTGTTTGCAGAGGAGACTCAGCATTGGAAGTAGCCCGAATCACAAGCTTGCCGGCGCTATCTTGAACCAGCCAAGCCCATCCGGAGCCAAATTGACCAAGCGCTGCTTGGGTAAACAAGTTTTTGAAGGCTTCAAAGGATCCGAAGTCACGATTGATGGCTGCCTGAACACGATCTTTGGGTTCCTGGCCGCCTTGGGGGGATAAGGAATGCCAATAGAACGTGTGGTTCCAAATTTGTGCGGCGTTGTTAAAAATGGCTCCCGATTCGGTACGAATCAATTCTTCTAAGGGGCGATTTTGAACCAGATTGTTCAGATTGGTGACGTAAGTTTGGTGATGCTTGCCGTGATGATAATCCAGGGTTTCTTCTGAGATGTATGGGGCGAGAGCATTCTTTGAGTAGGGCAGTTCGGGCAATTTGTAAGTCATCGTTAAATCTCCAATAATCTTTGAGAGTGGGTGTCGAGACACGCTTGAGCTCTTGCAAAAATCGAATTTGCGGCCAAGATGAGGCTCCCAATCGAGCCAGAGCAACCCTATAGACTTGGCGGTTGATAAAGTCAAAATCCCAATTTTCAGTGATTGTGTAAGACGGTCGTTATCTTCTGGCGTTTGGGCTCAATTTTCGAGGGCCTCTCTTTTTTTTAGGTTTCTCGTGTGCTAAGATCCGAAGCGTATGGAACGGTATTTAGACCCCACGAATGATGTTGGATTCAAAAAGGTCTTTGGTAATGCTGAACGATTGATGGATTTTCTAAACAACATTTTGCGGTTACCGGCCGGTAAAACGATTAAGGATCTCGAATTTGTATCCACCGAGGAAATTCCAGATTTGGGGCAAGGAAAAAGAAGTCTGTTTGACCTCAAATGCCAGGATGAATCGGGAACTTATTTTTTGATCGAGATGCAGTGCCGCAGAAGTCCTTTTTTCTTAAAGCGGATGCAATACTATGGGGCTCATGCTTATACCTCTCAGATTGGCCGTGGGGTGAAACACGCCGGACTCCTGCCGGTTGTAGTGGTCGCGATATTGAAAGAAGCCATTTTTCCCGCTGAAGTAGGAGTGATTAGTTACCATCGAACCCTCGAAACAAAAACGGGCCAGCATCATTTAAGAGAACTTTCGTACGTTGTTGTTGAGTTGGAAAAGTTTGATAAGCGAGTAGACCAGCTTCAGAACTTTGAAGATGAATGGCTTTTTTTCTTAAAAGAAGCTCATTCGAGCTCCAGCCTTCCGGTGTTAAAAGATCGGTTGGTAACGCAGGCATTTGAAACGATGGAGAAAGCGAATTGGAGACCAGAAGAGTACGATGCTTACATTCGGGCTTTATTGCTTTTGGAAACCGAAGAATTGAGAGCTGAATCGGACAGAGCGGAAGGTAGGGCGGAAGGTAGAGCCGAAGGTTTGGTCGAAGGCGAGGCTAAGGGGGAGGATAAGGCTCGGCTTGAGGTAGCAAAAAATCTGATTCAGTCTGGCATGGATATCGGATCCGTGATCAAGCTAACCAGACTGGATCCTGGGCAGATTCAAAAACTTTCTAGCTGAGATAATTGAGAAGGCTCAAGCTAAGAGAGATTTGAAGTTTCTGGCATGACATTGATCTTTGCTTTAAGGTTTGGCACAGTGCAAGTTTCTTATGTCCGTGAATGATTTTGCCCATTTGCATCTGCATACGCAGTATTCTTTTCTTGATGGCGCCATTCGCATAAAAGACCTTCTAAAAAAAGTCACTGAATTGGGCATGCGCCAGGTTGCCGTCACCGATCATGGCAATATGTTTGGGGCGCTTGACTTCTATATGCAGGCGAAGAAAGCAGGCATCAAGCCGATTCTGGGAATGGAAGCTTACATTACAGGGGCTTGCAAGCATACCGATCGCGTTCGAGAAAATTTTCACTTGGTCTTATTGGCCGAAAACAACATTGGCTACGATAACTTGCGAAAGCTGAGCTCGAAAGCATTTACCGATGGTAAATATTTCTACCCTCGAATTGATAAAGACCTGCTTTACGAACATCGAGAAGGCATCATTGCGAGTACGGCTTGTTTGGGGGGAGAAGTAGGCAAGAAGTGTGCCAAAGGCGATCTGGATGGAGCGCGGCAAGTGGTTCGAGACTTT
This sequence comes from Myxococcaceae bacterium, assembly GCA_016000045.1. Classification (NCBI taxonomy): domain Bacteria; kingdom Pseudomonadati; phylum Myxococcota; class Myxococcia; order Myxococcales; family Myxococcaceae; species Myxococcaceae bacterium. The sequence goes on from JAECQY010000006.1 coordinate 38,989, forward strand.
AAGCGAATTTTGGGCCCGGATCACTTTTTCTTAGAAGTCCAGCCAAACGGCATTGAGGTTCAGAACACAGTGAATGCCCACTTGGCGCAACTGGCGCGTGATGAAGGCCTCAGACTCATTGCAACCAACGATTGTCACTATGTGAACCAAAGTGAGCACGATGCTCAAAATATTTTAATGGCCATTCGTCAGCAAAAGGCTTGGGATGATCCAACGCTGCATAAACATGAGACCGACGCGTTTTACATTCGATCGGGACAAGAGATGTGGGACCTATTGCAAGGAGACTATGCAGCAGCGTTTGAAACCGCTTGTTCGGTAGCAGCTCGATGTCAGGTGGATCTGAAGCTTGGCCAAAGTTTCCTGCCGAGTTTTCAATATCCTGAGCGTTTTAGCGATGAAGCAGACTATGTGAGGCATTTAGCCATCCAAGGTCTTCAAAGACGCTTTGAAGAACTTAGCTATCCGGTGGATCGAAACCAGTATCAAGAGCGGCTTGAAATCGAATTAGGCGTGATTATTCGGATGGGATTTTCAGGTTATTTTCTGATTGTTCAAGATTTTATTAACTGGGCAAAAAACAATCGAATCCGAGTCGGACCTGGACGAGGTTCTGGGGCGGGAAGCTTGGTCGCGTACGCGCTTCGGATTACAGATATTGATCCGATACCCTACAATCTTTTGTTTGAGCGATTCTTAAATCCGGAACGTGTATCGATGCCCGATTTCGACGTGGACTTCATGCAGGAAAGGCGTGGAGAAGTGATTCAGTACGTGACGGACTGTTACGGGCGCGATCACGTTGGGCAGATTGCAACGTATTCGGGTTTGAACCCTAAAAGTGCGGTGAAGGATGTCGCTCGAACGCTCGGAGTACCGTTTTCGGAGGTGAACGAGTTAACGAAGCCCATGCCGCTTTTGATCGATGGGCAAAAGCCGGACTTGGATACTGCTCTTGAATACGCACCAAAGCTGAAAGAGAAGGCGGAACAGGACCCCTTGTATCGCCGGGTGCTCGACACGGCTCGTGTCCTTGAAGGCCTCTATCGGCAAGCAGGTATGCATGCAGCAGGCATTGTGATCGGAGATAAGCCGCTGGTGGACTACGTTCCGATTTTTCAAGGTCAACACGGCGAACTAATTACGCAATTTGATAAAGATAAAGTCGAATACGCTGGCTTGGTGAAGTTTGACTTTTTGGGTCTCAAGACGCTTGACGTCATTACTCATGCTGAAGACCTCGTGAACGAACGGCTGATTTTAGAAGGAAAACCGCTCCTCAAAGTTGAACTGCTTTCTCCAGACGCAGAAGATTCAAGGGCCGTTTATAACTTAATTGCTTCGGGCGATACATTGGGTATTTTTCAGGTAGAGTCTTCGGGATTTCAAGATCTGTGTCGTCGCTTAAAACCCGACTGCTTTGAAGATATTATTGCGGCTGGCGCACTGTATCGGCCGGGCCCCATGCAATCTGGAATGGTTGACGATTTCGTGGATCGAAAACATGGAAGGCAGAAAGTCATTTACCCGCATGCACTTCTGGAGCCTGTTTTAAAGCCTACCTATGGAACCATTGTGTACCAGGAACAAGTGTTGATGGCAGCGCAAGTTTTGGCAGGCTATTCTCTTGGCAAAGCTGATTTGCTTCGACGAGCCATGGGAAAGAAAAAATTTGAAGAAATGCAACAGCAGCGAGCAGAATTCGTTTCTGGTTGCAAAGCCAATGGTGTGGAAGGGAGTCAAGCAGGAAGCATTTTTGACTCGATCGAAAAATTTGCTGGGTACGGTTTTAATAAAAGCCATGCGGCTGCTTATGCACTCATCACATACCAGACGGCCTATTTAAAGTGTTACTATCCCGTTGAATTCATGGCCGCGCTATTGACCACCTCTTCCGATAATACCGAAGATGTTGTGAAATACGTGCACGAAGCTCGGAGTTCCCGCATTCAGGTTCTGCCGCCGGATATTAATGCATCTTCTCGAAAGTTTACCGTTGAAGAGGGTAAAATTCGCTTTGGCCTCGAAGCCGTTAAAGGCCTTGGAGATGCAGCCTTGGAGTCCATCTTGGCGGTGAGAGTTCAAGATGGGCCATTCAAAAACTTGTTTGAGCTGTGTGAACGCATGGCAGCTCAGAAAATAAATAAAAAAATCCTAGAGTCTTTGACAAAATCGGGAGCTTTCGATTGTTTGGAACGACCCCGGAAGCAGCTTTTTTTATCGATTGAGAAAGCGCTTGCTTGCGCTCAAAAGTCAAACAAGGATCGTCAACGAGGTCAAGCTTCTCTTTTTGGATTCGAGGCTGAGAGCGCCGAAGTTTATGAGCCTGCCAAAGAATGGGGAGAAAAAGAACGCTTGAATTTTGAGCGAGAAACGCTGGGCTTTTATCTTTCGGGACATCCTCTGGATCGTTATCAAAACGAGGTAAAAAGACTGGGTTTGGTTTCTACGATGCATCTTCATCAGAGTAAGCACAACGAAACGGTGCAAATGATGGGTATGGTGACCGACCTCAGAGAAAGACCCTTAAAGAGCGGAGAAGGGCGTTGGGCGATTATGAGCATCGAAGATAACTTCGGGCATGCGGAAGTCTTAGCATTTAATAAAGTTTTTGCTGAGTTTGAGCACGTTCTCAAAAGCAAAGAACCGATCTTGTTTAAGGGGCGTGTCGTGGTGGATGATGTGGATGATGAAGGCGGCGTGAGCCAAGCGAAGATAAGACTGGAGAGTGCTTTGCTACTTTCTGAGGCTCAAGAAGAAAAAACGCGTTTTGTCGATGTGTATCTGAACTCCGAGCACGAAGAAGCTCTTGCCCAGATTCATACTCTGTGTCTTCAGAACCCGGGAGTAAAACCATTGCGTTTTATTTTTCAGCATCGAGAAGGCTACTTGACCTACTTAATGTGCAGTGATCGAATTCGAATTCACGCGAGCGAAGCCTTTGTCCATTCTTTGGAAGGGCTTAACGGAGTTGTGAAAGTTGAACGTACCAGTATTTAGAGAAGGTGTTTTCTATTTCCGAGCCTTTGTGCTGTAGATGCTTTCAAAGGCTCGGAGGAGAGTGTTTATCTTATGAATCCCGTTTTCGCTTCTATTTTCTTTGTTTTTGCTCTGTCTCAGAACGTGTCGGCTTGGAACGCGCTTGGGCATCGTCCTGCTTGGCTACCGGATCCTTGGTCTGCGGCTGTTGAAATCGGTCGGCAGATCCAAAATAGCGTTCAAGAGATGAAGCCTTTTTCGCTCGGTTCAGCTTGGGTGCCACTGATTCGTGTGGGCCATGACTATATCGAACAGATGACTCAACGACGTCAGCGCATAAAAGAACTGCGGCAGGAGATTCACAGGCTGCGCCAAATCGGAAAAGCTTCCGAGGCTTTAGAAGCCGAAGAAGAGCTTTTACGATTGATCGAGCTGGGTACTTTACCTGAGAAGTTGCAGAAGGCAGGAGCTTGGAAGCTTGGGACCGGTTTAACAGACGCAGCGCCGGGTGAACTGTCTTTGCCTGCGCCTGGGGCAAAGTATGAGGTACCAGGAGTACGCTGGGTTCCCGCTGTGGGTGCTTTATCGGCACAACCAGAGTCGTCGTCCGCGAGTGCGGGTCAAAGCCTATCCGATTCCTGGACTCCTTGGAGGCTCAGCGAACGCATTTCCAGAAGCAGAAAACCTGTTCGAAACAGCACGCACGGGAGCATGACACTTCGATTATCGCTATCGCACGAGGCAAAGACGCACACGCATGATAGCGATAAGAGTGGAGTAACCGATTTTTACGATCTTAAGAATGAGTTTTATGCAAAACGATTAACCGCAAAAGAACGAGGTGGGTTTTTAGTGGAAAATATGGTTGCTGTATCCGATAGACAAGGACTATGGTTTCATGAAGACGCTAGAAATCATGCGTGGGTTGGTTATCCAACGAGAGTCAGGAGTCGTTATGAAGCCGAATCCATTCTAGGGCGTGCAAAAACGGAATTTGAAAGAAGGGCCCATGTTTTGCAGAAGGCGTGTAATCGGCTAGGCCTTACTTGCAATCAATACCGTGTGCGTCATCAAAATAGTGGCTGGGGAGATCCCTTTTTCACTTTTCACGTAACGATTTTGCTGAAGGAAGAGATTCGTGAGACCCTTGTCTCATTGCGTTCGCTTTCTCTGGGGGAAGAATTAGAAAGCTGGCTTTCACAGGCGCTGATGGAATTTGATCAGATGCCCGTTGCGCCTGTCAGGCAAAGGGAAGAACACCCCCAAGAAAGGCAAGCGGCTAGGATGCATATTCAAGATTTTTGCGATCGTTGCCAAATGTTTGGGAGATTGTGTTCCTTGAGTATGGAGCCTTCCAGTTCTCCTAAACATCCAAGAGGCGCTGTGGTGAAAGGGTTGCCGCAGGATATCACAACAGAACAACTGCGTGAGATAGTCGAAAACTACGGAGAGGTTTCGCGGATTTATTTACCACCCGAAAACCCCGGATTCTCTAGTCGAATTGCCTTTGTCACCTTTCGGGACCTGCGGTTCGCGTTGCAGAGATTTCATCGTCTAAGAGAAACGGGTTCCCTTTAGAACTTAGGATTTATAGATTATCTGCTTTTTTGCAGGCTATTGACTCATTTTGGCCAATGCCCTAAATTAGTCAACCATGTGGATCCAAAGAGATTTTAGCTCCTATTTGGCTAAATTAAGGCTTGATGGTCAGTTGCCGGTCAAGGTTTTGAAGGGGCCTCGACAAGTTGGCAAGACTTCCCTTTTAGAGCACCTGAGGACCCACGAGCTTGTGGTTTTTGATGACATTTTTGTCCGAAACTTAGCAAGAGAGAATCCAGCCTTGTTCTTCGAACAATTTTCAAGCAAAGTTATCTTGGATGAAGCCACTTTGGCCCCTGAGATTTTTCCGGAAATCAAAAAGCGAGTGGATGCTGAGCGTCGCGAATTGCGAGCCGGCAAGCGTGGGCCGATACTGGATATCTGGATTACGGGATCCAATCAAACGCTGCTTCAGAAGACTGTTCGCGAGTCTTTGTCTGGAAGAGCGAACTACTTTAATTTAAACACCCTCTCTGTTCATGAACTTCGCGCTTTGGCCCCTTTTGATTTGAAGATGTCCCTCATGAAAGGGGGTTGGCCCGAACTGTATGCGTCCCCAGCTTTGGATCCTGTTCAGTATTTAAACGATTTTATTGCGACTTTTATCGAGAAGGATATTGTTTTTGCTGCGGGCATCGAAAGAAGACCAGCTTTTGCTAAGATGCTGGGGATTTGTGCGGGTAGAATTGGGCAACTGATCAATTATTCGGATATTGCTCAGAACGTTGGTGTGGATGTGACGACGGTTCAATCCTGGATTTCTTTGCTTGAGCAAAACGGAATTGTTCGATTGATTCAGCCCTATTTTGATAACCTTAACCAACGATTAATCAAGACACCCAAACTTTATTTTGAAGATACCGCTCTTGCTGTCAGGTTGCAAGGTTGGACACAGAGCGGACCTATGATGCTTAGCCCTTATTTTGGTGGGCTGATTGAGAACCTGGTGTTTACAGAGCTAAGTCGATTTTTCAGTAACCGTGCCTGGCCATTGAGCTTATTCCTGGTTCGCTCGAAAGAGAAAGTTGAGGTGGATTTTTTGGTCCAGCTGCCGAATCAACAATATTTAGCCATTGAGGTGAAGTCGACCCCCATCGATCTGATGAACAATCAGATGACTCTCTTGGATTCGTTAAGGCTGAATATCGTTGAAAAGTGGATTGTATCGCCGCTTGGAGTTCCTGGGTTTCAAAAGGCACGCAGCATTTCGTTTGACCAAATCGGGGAGAATCTTGAACGGTGCCTAGCGTAAAGTCAGCAACTATGGCGCTTGAGTGAGTATTTCAAATCCATTGGAGGTCACCAAAAGCGTGTGTTCAAATTGAGCGGACCAAGAGCCATCTTCGGTGACAGCCGTCCAGCCATCTTTCAGCATTTTGGTTTTCCAGTGACCTAAGTTAATCATGGGCTCAATCGTAAAACACATGCCAGCTAGCATGCGCAGCCCTTTGCCCCGTGTTCCAAAGTGGAAGACTTGAGGGTCTCCGTGAAAATCGCGCCCAATCCCATGGCCTACAAATTCTCGAACCACGCCGTAATCAAAACTTTCCGCGTATTCCTGAATAGCAGCTCCAATATCTCCGAAGCGCTTTCCAGGAGCCACTTCGGCGATGCCTCGTTTCAAGCATTCTTCCGTAACTTGTACCAATTGCTTAACTTCCGGATGTACATCGCCGACCAGAAAAGTTTTGGACGTATCCCCGTGAAAACCATTGAGGATGGGCGTAACATCGATGTTGATAATATCGCCACTTTTCAGAATCTGCTTTGGGTTCGGGATTCCATGGCAGACGACGTCGTTCACGCTTGTGCAAATGGATCTGGGAAATGGATTGGAACGTGAGCCATAACCCAAAGGTGCACTGATAGCGCCTCTTGAGCGTGTCCATTGTTCGGCTTCATCGTTTAAGTCTTGAGTGCTGATTCCAGGGGCAACCCTGCTTCCGAGGTGTTCGAGGAGTTCAGCCGCAAGCCGACCCACACGGCGCATTTTGTCGATCTCAGAAGGGGAGAGTAAAGAAATAGGTCGATGATTCATACAAAAGAAGCTTTCCGAGCGATATTCATACAGTATTCGATTTCTTGTTCATTTAAGATTTGATTTTCAATCAACAAAAGACATTCACGAGCCATATTGGTGTTCAAGAGATAGGGGCCATCTGTGTTAATGGTGAACGGTATCTTCATCTGTTTAAATTGATCCAAAACCGTTTTGAGTTCGCTTAAATCTTTGACGGCCCGAGTGTGAAGATTCGAAGTGGGACAGATTTCCAATACAACGCCTGAGTCACGAAGCTGGCAGAGTGTGTCCGGGTCGTAGGCTGCCTGAATACCATGCCCGATTCGATTCGGTTTCAGATGCGTTAAAGTAGCCCTGACTCCAGCAGCACCGGTCTGCGAAGTTTCCCCCGTGTGAATCGTTGTTTTGAGTCCTGCGTCTCGGGCCTTTTGAAAGAGTTTTTCGTAGCGTGGAACATCTTGTAAGGAAAGTTCTAAGTTTCGACTCTCAGGTCCAGCCAAGTCGATTCCACGCACTCCTCGGCTAGAATATTTGATGGCTTTATCCAAAATAATTTCATTGGTTTGATGATCAAACTCTCGAGCCAGGCAGAATAAAAGACAGGCCTGAACGCCATATTCCAAGACAGCTCGGTCCATTCCTCGGAGAGCGGCATGAATGATGTGATCCAAATCGCGCTCACCTTGAAGATTGCGCTTCATGGGATTAAAGCGAAGCTCAATGAGATCCACATTCGAAGAACGGTATTCTTTGCAAATAATTTCGTAGACAGAGCGTTCAATAGCCGATGGCGAACTCTGAATCCGCTCAGTCCAGAGATGCATAATCTTGAGATAGTCATCCAAATTTTTGGTTGTGTCGCTCTTGGATGTGATGAGATCGACAAATTCCCAATAATTTTTAACAGGTAGCTTAAATCCTTGTTCGTGAGCAATGCTAAAGAGAACGTGCGGAGCAACCGCACCACCTACATGGATGTGGAGGTCTACCAGCGTCTTGGGCAAACGAGGATCAAGTTCCATGGGGCTTTGTACGTTAGAATCGACAGAAATGCAAATACGTGTACGGGTTCAAGATATTTGACTTTACAGTCGCCATAAAAGATGGGTTGCATTTTAAAAATATCGTTTTAAAACTGAGATCAATCATTGGGGTTGAGTTTCCGTTTTAGAGGTGTTTGATGAGCAAGGTAATCCTTTTCATTTTTCAGATTTTTTTAGTGTCTTTTATTTGTCTTTCAAATGGAAATGAAAAAATACTTAAAATCTCTATTGGTAGTGACAATTTTAAAGATTTGCTAACAACAAGCGATGTGTTTGTGGATAAATCATTATTCATCAAGGAAGTCATTGAATCAGGCGATAAGGCCACTTTGATCACTCGCCCTCGAAGGTGGGGAAAATCTCTTGCATTAGACATGTTAAAGACATTTTTGACGATTGAATCTAACTCCGACAAACGAAAAGCGAATCGAGACTTGTTTGAAAATCTCAAGATTGCGAAGGTAGATAATGGCCACTACATGAAATTTCAAGGAAAATACCCTGTCATTCATATCACCTTGAAAGATGTTACCGGCGATACATTGGAACAGGTCGAGAGCCAGCTAAGATTAAAAATTAGTGACTTATTTAAAGAACATGCATATTTACTCGACTCAGAGAAGTTGAAACAGAATCCTGATGACATAGTATCATTTAGAATGCTGTCTTATAATCGAGGTCGAAACGCTTCAATGGCGGAAATTATAGACAGTTTGTATTTTTTAAGTAGGCTTTTGTTTGAGCTATATGAAAAAAAAGTTTACATATTAGTAGATGAATATGATAGGGCTTTAAATAATCTTATAGAATACGATTTAACTGATAACAAATTAATAATTCATGAAGTTTCAAGTTTAATTACAAATCTATTGTCAAAAGCTGGAAAGTCAAACAATTATCTTGAAAAAATTATTTTGACTGGAATATTTGATTCATTAAAAAAAGAAGGAGGGTCTGGATTTAATAATGTTAAAATATATAGTGTTCTTGATAGTGACTACGAGGGTAGTTTTGGCTTTTCAGAGGACGAAGTGCAAGCGCTAGTGTCGAGATTTAGTTTTGACAATCCTGAAGCTGTGCTTGCTGGCATTAAAGAATGGTACAATGGATATTCGGTACCAGTGAACAATCGCTTAGTGGTAAAGCTCTATACTCCTTGGGCAGTGATGAACCATTTATCCGAGCTTAATAAAAATGGAGAAAGCACCCCGCCTCAAAGTTATTGGGTACGAAGTGGAGCAAGCGCAATATTTCAGCGGCTATTAAAAAACGAGGAATGTGCTAATACGCCTTTAACCGAAAGTTTGCTGAAAATGATAGAGTCTGGTAGCGTAACCCTACGTCATAATAGGGTCGTATCTTTATTCAAATATGATTTAAATACGGCTTCTGAGGATGAGAAGATTTTTTCTTATTTGTTGTTGAATTCTGGATACCTTACTGCGATTGAACTGGGTTATGACAGAATTGTTTTATCGATTCCAAATTATGAAGTTAAAGAAGAATTAAAAGACGTTTTTGAGAGTCATGTTAAGACCGTGAAATCTAAAAAAGGTGACGTTTGTTTGAAAATACAAAATGCTTTTAAAATGCATCATTCTCAGGATGTTCGGTTGAGTTTTATCAAAAATATCGTAGAAAAAAACGTGGATATTCTCAAACAGATGGATCTTGAAGTCAAGTGCGATGATTCAAGCTACTCCATTGGCCCGATGCACCTGGCAGCCCTGTCTGGTGATAGCGATCTGTTTAAAACAGTGGCTGAGAAGTGTAAGCGAGAAGGGTTTTCAGAGGGCTCTGGCCTATCCTTAGCGGATTACGCGTACCTATCATCGAATCAAGAATTGTTGAACTATGTGAAAGGTGCATACGGTTCCACACAATCGATGGCTATACCAGATACGTTGGAAAATATAAGTTGTGCTGTACGCGACAATGTCATTCCGTTGGCTACTTCAGCAGCCACGCTGTCGATCATTCAAAAAGCAATCAACTATTTTGAGCCACAAAATTTCATTAAAAAATACGCAAGTGCTTTATACAACTTTGTTTTGAATATCCCAATTTTTGGTAGATTCGGGATAGTATGGATGCCTGTACGAGCCGCGTATGTGGCCCCGATACCATTGGCAGCGATAGCTTATAAAACTTATCCTTACTGGCTGGGCCGCGGTTGTGATAACTACGCTGCCTATGGTCGGAGCGATCTTTCTTTCCCCGAGAAATACGGATTGCCAGAATTCCTAAAATATCGCGTGCTCAATGCGAATTCATCCTACGTTCTGCTTAACCGTGTATGCAAAGACCGAGACAAAGAGGTGTCTAAAATTTCGATAAGACCGCTTCAGAGTTCTGAGAAACTAAAACTTCGTTTGTGCCATTCAGATTGAGAATAGTCTGACGGAGCTGCCAACTTATTGCTGAACGGGGTAAATTCTGTTTGGTTTGAATCAGCATGAAAGTCGTATTGGTGACCAAACACCCCAGGCAAGAGGAACGAGAAAAGCATGAACAGAGCGTGAGGGCTGTTAGAAACAGTCTGGAGTCTTTGGGCTTGGACTATGGCTACATCCATCGAGAGAACTTGCAGTCCGATCTGAAAAACGACGTGGATTGGTTTGTGACGGTTGGAGGAGATGGGACCGTTCTAGAAACCAGCCATTTTGCCGTTGAACAACCGATTTTAGGAGTTAATTCCAACCCGACTAGCTCGGTGGGTTCCTTGTGCGTAGCGAATTCACATGATTTCAAAACCGTTTTGCAGGAGTGTTTGACAGGAACGCTTCGAGCTACTCGCGTTTCACGGATTCAGATGAATTTGAACGGAAAAGCTTTGAAGTGTTTGGCTTTGAACGATCTTCTGGTGGCCAACGCGAATCCGGCAGCTCTGACTCGATGCTGGTTGGACACGAATCAAGGTGAAGTTCTGCACAAAAATTCTGGATTGTGGATATCAACCGCCTGTGGTTCAACGGCTGCGCTTGTTTCCTCCGGTGGGTGTGTTCAATCCATCGAAGATCGCCGGATTCAATGGATCTGCCGCGAACCGTTTTATGCGGAACGAAAGGCTCCATCTGGTTTACATGGCTTCTTGGAGCCTGGGCAAATCTTGACGATTCGCAGTCAAATGGCAGAGGGCAGAATCTACATCGATGGTTCGCATCGTTCAGAGCCCTTCCCAGAAGGAGCCATCCTTCGCTTGACGCTGAGCGATTCCGATCTTAATCTAGTAATGACGCCCGCGATGGAGCTTCGGAGACAAGGTTTGGGGCGTTGGAGGGAACGTAATGAAATTGAAAGAAGGCATGAAAGCACCGCCATTTGCAGAACAGGCGATGCACAAAAATAAATGGATCGTACTCTATTTTTACCCCAAGGATGATACTCCGGGCTGCACCCGGGAAGCTTGCGGTTTTCGAGATTTATCGGCTGAGTTTGCGAAAGAAAACGCGGTTATTTTAGGCGTTTCCAAGGATTCTGTGGAAAGCCACGAACGATTTCAAAGCAAGTACCAGTTGCCATTTCCCCTGATCAGCGATCCGGAGCTTAAGCTGCACGAGGCCTATGGCGCCTACGGAAGCAAAGTTTTGTACGGTAAAACGAGTCTTGGCGTGATTCGGTCGACGTTTCTGATTGATCCCGAAGGTATCATCGCGAAGGCATGGTATAGCGTGAAAGTCGACGAACACGTTGCAAAAGTGTTGGAAGCGATTCGGAAGGGAAGTTGAAAATGCCGAGGGCGGGACTCGAACCCGCACGAGAGTACCCGGACGATTTTAAGTCGTCTGCGTCTACCATTCCGCCACCCCGGCCTATTTCCGAACTAGAGCACCATCTAGCGGATAGGATTTTGAATGACAAGGGGATTTGTGGGATACAACTTCAAACCTCTGGTAGTATGGGTGTTCGCAAAACGGTTTTTCATACGCTCGAGCAGCATATTTTGGCGGCTCAAGCCGTGATTGCGAACACGCAGCTCAACGAAAAGAGTTGTTCGCTGGTTTCACTGCCTACTCACCATGTTTCTGGGCTCGCGGTGATTGTGCGAGCCTGGGCGTCTGGGGGGAAATGGTTGATTCCTCCCAAAGGATGGACCTTAGATTGGGCTGTTCGAGAGCATCAAGTCACCCATGTTTCATTGGTGGGAACTCAGCTTCGGAGAATGATGCGTGATGCGGAAGAAAGGCGCGCGCTCAGCAAGTTAAAAGCGATCACCTTGGGGGGGAGTGCGATTGCGCCCAGTTTGGTTGAAACTGCTTGGAGAGAAGGCTTGCCGATTGTGCTGACTTACGGAATGACCGAGTCAGCGTCTCAGGTGACAGCAACTCGTTTGGGTGATTCGCTCAAGCATTGCTTAAGCTCGGGAAGATGTCTGTCGGATCGAAAACTTTGGATTGAATCCAATGGAGAGATTGTTGTCTCGGGCGCTATGCTGAGTGTTTCGAACGATTTCAAGACGGGTGATTATGGTTATTTGGATAGCGATGGCTATTTGCATGTTCAGGGAAGGCTGGATAATCGATTTATTTCAGGTGGCGAGAACATTTACCCTGAAGAAATCGAGCGTGCTTTACTGGAGCATCCAGAGATAGAACAAGCGATCGTGGTTCCCAGGGAAGACCTTGAGTATGGGCAAAGGCCGGTTGCTTTTGTGCGTGTATCCCATGAACAAGTTTTAAATCCCGATGCCGTCATTGCCTTTCTTCGAGAACGCCTGGAGCGATTTAAAGTTCCGAGGGATATTCGCTCTTGGCCTCTTGAACTAGGAGAGGGCTTCAAACCCAATCGAAACGTTTTTGCCACGTGGATTCGCTAATCGCTTCACAGATTTTCAAGAATCTGAGATGGTTGCTCTAAGGTGAGTTGCTCAAACTGACTTCGGGATGCTTTCTTTCGAAGCGCCTTCAAACCTTCTACCAAAAAAGGCTCAACATCGTCTGCTCGGTGACAGTCGCTTGCCACCAGAGAGACTTGCTGATTCTGAAGCAATTTGTGAGCTGTGAGCTGATAATCCTTCCCATAGGCACCGGAGAATGAACCCAGGTTCACTTGCAGTAGGTATCCGGAGTTGAGCAGATAAGCTAATTTTTCAGCGTGTCGGTGGATATAAGGGTAGCGTTCAATATGCGCTAAAATCAGCCGGTATCCGGCCATTCGAATGCGAAATAAAGTTTGAAACAAAAAAGGAGGTTCGATTTGATAAGGAAGTTCAACTAAAATCCAGTTGCTGTTTCCGTAAGGAACGACTTGAGCGTGCAAGCAAGCACCGAGCAAGGATTCATCGAGATAGTGCTCGGCGCCTGGCACTCGGATCGGCCCCTCCAAAGCAAGGCAATGGTCCAGTTCTCGATGGATACTGTTCTGTTTCGAGCGCTGATTCAGCCAGTTCTTATCGCGTCTTAGATGGGACGTACACGCGACATGCGTAACACCCGCATTTTTGAGCCCCATTGCCAGAGCCCTAGACTCTTCGGGAGTCTGAGGGCCATCGTCTACTCCGATCGCAAGATGGCAATGCAAGTCAATCATACTCCCTGCCTATCTTACTTGCATCGGAAGTAGAAAGGGATTTGCTCAAAACGATTCTTTAGCGGGTTGCGCTCAGCGCTTCAATTTGAAGACGACAAATCTGCGCGATCGCGACGAGGCCTTGTTTGAGAACCTCAAGCGGGAGTTGAGGTTTCATAGGGGCACGTTCCGCGGCTCCTTGAAATTCAACGATGGTTCCATCGTGGCAAGAAACCAAGTTGAAGTCCGTGTCAATCGACACATCTTCTTCGTAGTTGAGATCCGTCAATACCTCATTGCCTTTGATTCCAAGGGAGATGGCAGCGATCTGGCGGATGATGAGGTGGTCCAATTTAAACTGCTTCAGCAAAAGAGACAGAGCGACCCAGCCTCCCGTGATGGCTGCTGTGCGAGTGCCTCCATCGGCTTGAATGACGTCGCAATCAACCACTACCGCTTTCGGACCCAGAGCGTCTAAGTCGATCGCCATGCGCAAGGATCGGCCGATCAGTCTTTGAATTTCAATCGTTCGGCCATCGGGACCCTTATGATTAGGCCTTGCTTTGCGTTCAGGTGTTGAACCAGGAAGCATGTTATATTCCGCTGAAAGCCAACCCTTGTTGAGTTCTTTCCGATGTTGTGGGAGTTGGTTCGATAAGGTTGCCGTGACAAGAACTTTGGTTTTTCCAAAAGAAACCAGAACGCTCCCAGGGTGGTGTTCGATGTAGTGACTTTGAAAGGTGATGCGTCTTAGGTCTTGCAATTTTCTGCCATCTTGTCTCATAGTCAAACCCATATTAAAGAAACACGTAAAGGAAAAGAGCGTCATGAGAGTTTTAATAATTTTGTTGCTGGTCGCCGCAACGGGCTGTAAACCGCAGACGCTTCCGAAGGCAACGAAGGTTCTGGACGCAGGCCAAGGTGACAACCTGGGGGGTACAACTGCCGACCCTACTGATGTTCGAACGATGGCAGAGCGAATGGCTCGGGAGATTCTGTCGATTGATTGGCCCAAGGCAGGACTTCTTCCTCGTGTGGCTCTGTCGCCGCTTGATAACCAAACGCGTTTTCGCATTGATCCGAAGCTTCTGCAAAATAAACTGGTCAAGGATCTCATCGCTTTTTCTAAAGGCCGTGTGGCCTTTTGGGCGCAAAACAGCGAAAAATCTAGGATCGTTGGTACGGACTATTGCCTCAATGGCGAGATGCGCTCCCTGTCTAAGGCTTCCAAAGAAGGTGTGAGCGACTACATCGTCTACAGCTTTCAGTTGGTCGATGCCGAAACCGGTGTAATTCTTTGGATGGGCGATTACGAGGCCAAAAAACTTGGAAAAACCGGGACTGGGCGATTGTCGGATGGCGCTTAACACAGCATTGGTTCTTTCTGGGGGAGGGGCACGTGGAGCTTACGAAGCTGGCGTGCTTAAATACATCCGAGGTGAGCTTCCGCCTCGCATTCAAGCGAGAGTCCACTTTGATATTTTTTGCGGGACTTCCGTCGGTGCTGTGAACTGTTGCTTTTTGGCAACCCTGAACCACATGCCTCAAATCCAAGGCGAGGCTTTAGCCGAGATGTGGAAAAGCCTTCGAATCGATGGAATGTATCAAATTGGGCTTCGAGAAATTTTAAATCTTCCTAAGTTTCTATTTGGATCACGGGGGCGAGGTGAGTTGGATGAGGTTGTAGGCCCGAACCGATTAGGTGGACTTTTTAATACTTCTCCCATGGAACGCCTGATGCATCGAGCTGTGCGTTGGCACCAAATAGGAGCGAACCTGCAGTCTGGGGATCTGAAATCGATCGCGGTAGCCGCAACGCACGTAGCAGAGGGAAACACGCATGTGTTTTTGCAACGTGCTTCGACTGAAAAATTGGTTTGGGGCTCTGATCGCCAAATTGTTCCCTATGAAGTTGTTTTGGGTCCTCAGCATGCTTTAGCTTCGGCAGCAATTCCATGGGTTTTTCCGGCGGTTGAGATCGAGGGTGAGATCTACTGCGATGGCGGTATCAAGCTCAATACACCGATTGCTCCTGCCGTCACCTTGGGGGCCGAACGCATTTTTCTCGTGAGCCTTCGAACGGATGCTTTGTCTCGGACGAAGAAAAAGGAAAGAATCGATCGTTATCCTTCCGCTCTCTTTTTGCTGGGGAAGGTCTTGAATGCTTTGATGGTAGACAAAACCGATTATGACTTAGAACGCTTGGAACGTTTTAACGTTTTAGCGGGTTTGTGGGACTCAGAAGTGGCTGATAAGATGAAAGCATTTCGAGGAGAACCTTACCGTCAAATCGATAATTTTGTGATTCGACCGAGTGAAGACATTGGGCTTATTGCTGGTAAGAGGCTGAGAACCGGTGGATTACCAGAGCGAGTGGGTGGGATCATGGGGTGGTTTTTGGATCGAATGGCGAAATCGGTAGACGATGAAGGGGCCGATGTCTTGAGCTATTTTTTGTTTGACGCAGAGTATGCAAACGACCTCATTGAGCTGGGCATGCACGATGCTGACGCACAGCGGCAAAAATTAATTGAATTTTTTAGTTGAGCACCTCGGAATAAAGATCTAGGTAGCGCCTGTTTGAATTGACAAACAAGGAGTGCCGATGATGCTTTCGCCCGTACTTTCGACGGAATCTGACTCTAACCTGAAAGGCTTTGAAGAAGAAGTCATTCCCCACGTTGGCACTCTTTATGGCGCAGCTTTGCGTCTGACTCGTTCACCGGGGGATGCTGAAGATTTAGTTCAAGAAACTTATTTGAAAGCATTTCGTTCTTTTGATCAGTTTGAAATGGGCACAAACTCGAAAGCGTGGCTATTTCGAATTCTAACCAACACGTTTATTAATAAGTATCGCCGAAAAGTCAAAGAACGAGAGATCCTCGATGGAGAAGCGCATGCTCCTACGGTGTTTTCAACTCTCGACGCTTCGAATCGTTCCACCGATCGAAATCCAGAAAATATTTTGTCCGATCGATCCCTCTCGGATGAAGTCGTCAAAGCATTGGCTAAAGTGCCGGTGGATTTTCGTGTCATTGTTCTGTTATCCGATGTTTACAATCTTTCTTATAAAGAAATCGCGGAGACCGTTTTGATTCCGATCGGAACCGTGATGTCTCGGCTATTTCGTGGGCGACGAATTCTGCAAGAACAATTGTTCGATTATGCCGTCAAAGAAGGCGTGATTTCATCGGCTCGAACCTATCGCTTGGAAGAATACCGTAAGCGTGCTAGCAAGGCGGCTTGAAGGCATATAACTTAGACCATTGGCAAGGCTTCACGATTAGCGAGCACAGCCAGCACCGAACTCGAAAATTGCTGAGGCAGATGGTAAAGACCCTCTGCGATTATCAGCTTATCCAAGCCGATGATCACATTCTGGTAGCTGTCTCAGGAGGCAAAGACAGCTATACACTCGCTGATTTTTTATGGCAGGCACGAAAACGCGCGCCTTTTGACTTTCAAATGACTGTGGTCCATTTGGACCAGATGCAGCCAGGTTACGACGGAGCGCCTTTGCGAACTTGGCTTGAGAATTCTGGAATCCCGTTTCAAATAGTTCAGCAAGATACTTACTCGGTTGTGGTTGAAAAAACCAAAGAAGGTGGGACCTATTGCTCGCTTTGCTCGCGTTTAAGACGTGGAATTCTTTATGCAACGGCTGAGCGTTTGGGGTGTAACAAAATCGCTTTGGGGCACCATCGGGACGATGCGCTGGAGACCCTATTATTGAACTTATTTTACGCAGGGAAGCTGCAAGCGATGCCTGCAAGTTATCGAACGGACGATGGCCGATTCGAAGTCATTCGCCCTTTGATCGAGTGCTCGGAAAAAGAAATCATTTGGCACGCTAAGCGCACAGAGTACCCAATCTTGCCATGCAATTTGTGTGGTTCGCAAGAAGGGCTTAAGCGCGAAGCCATGAGTGAATTGCTTCAGGAGCTCGAACAAAAAATCCCAGATGTTCGGCAAGTCATGCTTCATGCGCTTAAAAACGTGCAAGCCACTCATTTGTTGGATCCGGACCTCATGAAGCGGCAAAAAAATCGCTTGGCTATTCTGTAGATGGCTTCCAATAGCGATGCCTGTTTTCACGGAATTTTGTTGCAGTGATTGCTATGATTTGGGCAGGGCACGAATGCGTTTGTATGCAAATGAACAACGTACGTAGTATCGGTATCAAGTATGTGTCTGGCTTAGGGACGATTTGACTTTGGCATAACAAAGATCTAGCTACAGATTGTTTTCTACTGAGTCAAGTTTTGGTTCCTCGATGAAATTTTTTGCCACTATGTTCGCCATTTTAATCGCATGGAAACCGGTTTCAGCGGAATCGTTCATTTACAGCAACGTAGAAAACTTGAAGGCTCGACAGCTATTTGGATTACTTATTTCCGACCAAGAGCCTGATCCAAACCTAGGAGCGCAGGCAGCCGCAGCCGCCATGAGTGCTCTATTGGCTTACATGGCGCCGAGTATTAAAAATATGCCTGGTTACGCGGGTTATTTTGCGGGCAATTGCTCTGTATTTTTTGACAACAAAACCATTCGTCAAGTAGGTTGTGATATGACTCCTGTGGCGATTGTATTCGTGAATGAAACACAGCAATTCAATTCGCCTGTTCGTTTGCCATATGAATATACGACTCAAATTACTCAAAGTCATATTTTATTGGCAAACTTATTGGGCGATTGGACGCGAACCATTGCTCAGAAGCAGGAGCAGTTTGAGATTCATTTGTTTGAAAAAGTTCAAACGTGTACGCTCTCGCAGAGCCCAACAGAAACAGGGCGATTGACGCTTTCCGATACCCTTATTCAAACGTTAAGCCCAAGTAAATCGCCTAATCAAACCCTGACAGCAAGCAAAAATATCTCCAATACGCACAGCCAAGCACCTTCTTTCACCCCATCTTGCTCAGGCAGCCTCACGGATGCCCTCAGCGTTTCACAAACATCGAGTGACAGTGATGGCGCAAGCCTAACTGAGAGTGAAACTAGCCTGAAAACAGCAAGTCGGTCTTTGTCGAAATCTCAAACAGTCTACCCTGTTTGTTTGATGAATCTCCACGCAGATTCATCGAGCCAAGCGGCTCGGTATCTCGTAGATCCAACTTTCTCTGTGGTGAATGATCTGTGGACAGGGCTTCTCTGGGAAAGAGATGTTTCTAAAACTCCCATGATATGGACGGTTGCTGAAAGCTATTGTTCTTCATTGTCAACAGCGGGTTACAGCGACTGGAGACTGCCATCGGTAACGGAGTTGCAATCTTTGGTCGACTATACGATTGGCAGCCCAGGTCCAGCTATTGATAGCACAACGTTCCCGAATACTTCCGCCAATCAAACCTGGACGTCTATCCGGGATGCAGGCAACAGTGGATACTACTGGGTCATTGATTTTCTGTTGGCTCAAATATCGTCCGATACGGGTGATAACTCGAAAGTAGCTCGATGTGTCCGAGGGGATTCCATCGTTTTGCTAAATCGGTATGTGGACGAAAATGGGTTATCTTTGAGCAATCAAAGCATGCAAGTTCGAGACGTTCTGACGGGTCTAATCTGGGAACGATCCTGGAATTCTGCATACGTCAATTGGAGTTCTTCAGGTGCTTTGGGCTCGGCTCAGGCATATTGCGAAACGCTTAAACTGGGTGCGTCCAATTGGCGAATGCCTACGGTGAAAGAGTTAACGAGTCTTATTAACTATGATTCGTATAGCCCAGCGATAAACTCCACCGCTTTTCCCGCTCCAGCATCGGATTTCTTCTGGACCTCAACTCCGTGCTCAGGTGCTGAAGGACAGGGCTGGATCGTGAGTTTCAGTCATCATGCTTTGGTGGAGTGTGAGCCAGTTGTTGGGAATACCAACCCTGTTTGGTGTGTGAGAGACTCTGTTTGGGCTTCTGAAGCTTACGCGGATGCTACCCATCAAAGGGAGCGATATATCGTTGCTGGGAATGGGACCGAAGCCGTTGTGACGGATACGTTCACTGGGCTTATATGGGAACAAAGGTCTGCGACAACAGCGATGACTTGGGAAAACGCTTCGTCATATTGTGCTGGTTTGGTTAAGCACGGTCTAGGCTGCTGGAGATTACCGACCAATATCGAACTGGTGTCATTGCTAAATTATGATGCGACATCGCGCATTAGTATCAATGAGGTGGTGTTTCCAGGGACTTCATCAAGCAATTTCTGGACGTCTGTTCCAACAGAAAGCATTCCTGAAAACTCATGGTCTATTTACTTTGGATATTATGGCCTAGGATATGTGGGCTATGACAAGATAGCTGAAGCGAATGCTATCCGTTGCGTACGTGGGAGTAATAATCGTCCAGTCGATCGATATACTGACCAGAATGGAGGGGTATTATCCGCTCAGAGTATTCAAGTGAAAGATCAAAAAACAGGATTGATTTGGCAAAGGGCTCAAAGCAGTTCTTCGCTTGAATGGAATTCATCGCAATCGATTGGGTCAGCTCAATCGTATTGTCAAAATCTAGCCATTGCATCGCAAGGAGCTGGGTCTTGGAGATTGCCTAGTGTCAAAGAGCTTGCGACGTTAGTGGACTATGCTGTGAGTCTTCCAAGTGTTAATACAAGCATTTTTCCAGAAACTTCTTCATCGACGTATGCCGTTTCCTCTCAATGGGGTGCTGCAACCGGTCTCAGTTACTACGTTAATTTTGCTAATGGAATCGTTAATGGCCACTATTACATAGGTTACTCAGACATCGTTCGTTGTATTTTTAATTCTTCTTCTGCCAACAACGGCATGTGGTCTCCACTTGCCTACGAAGACGCTACCCATCAAACAGCGCGTTACTATATTTCTGGCGCGAGTCCCAATGGCATCGTGACGGATGACTTCACTGGGCTTATGTGGGAGCAACAAGTATCCGGTTCGACCTATTTTTGGAACGCTTCCGCACCTTCAGGTTCGGCTCAGGCTTATTGCGCGAACTTAGTGAAGGGCGGATATGCGGATTGGAGGTTGCCGACACTTCTCGAACTTCAAACACTTCTGGACTATACTGTTTCAGGCAATGTTGCCATTGAGAGCACGGCATTCCCCGGAACTCCTGATAACTATTACTGGTCCTCAGAACCCTATGTAGGTATTGATGATTCGGCTTGGTACATCAGTTTTGGTCCGTCTGTGTATTATCCTGGAAAGATCTGTAGTCAGGGCTACGGCAGTAGTTGTTCGACAATTGGTGGAGGTAATATTCGCTGTGTTCGATCGAGTGTAAGCAAGCAAAGCACCTCAGAACGATATGTTGATGAGGCTGGTATGCTGCTTGTAAATGCCAGTGTTCAGGTCAAGGACTTGAGCACTGGACTAGTTTGGCAACGGATAGCCACTCAGATAAGGTATACTTGGACTTCTGGGAAAAGTTACTGCAATAATCTAACAATTGGGGGACAGGTGTGGCGTTTTCCAACAATTCGAGAGTTATCTACGATTCTCAATATTGATATTAGTCAACTTTCTGGCTTACCCATGATCGATTCAGATGCTTTTCCTGAGACTCCAGCGGCTTGTACCTTCACGTCCACTCCGTTGCCACAGAACAGTGCGATAGTCTGGTATATTTTTTTCGGTAGTGGCCGCGCGCTTGCAGAAGCGGTTGATCCAAACTGCTACATCCGTTGCGTACGCTGATCATTCTAAGCACCTAATTTGACGTTTATTCATTTCGGATCTATTCCTCATGGCTCTTAATTTGAGTGGATCGTCTAAATTTGTATGAAATTGCTGATCGTTATTTTTAGTTTCGTTTCTATATTCGCTGCATGGGCTGTCCAACCCAACGAAGCTTGCTTTTTACCGGTGTCAAAGCTTGCTGTATCCATGAGCTTTATCGTTCCTTTTGAACCTCCCGCACTTCCACCTCCGGTGACTAAAGCGAGTCAAGCTATTGCTACCACGTCCAGCGTGATCAATGCAGTTTCAGCGGTTGGAGTAACTCAGTTGTCCCAAACTTCTAGGACGTTTTTGACGTTGGGTATCGTATCCTGCAACGATGCTGGTCGTCCCGATCAAGGTTCTCTGAGTTGGCAAGACAGCCCGAGTCAAATATCGATTGGCGATGATGACCTCGAATATCATTATGGTGCTGTTGTCGGAAATTGGATTGTGTTCGGTGGGATCAGTGCAATACTTAGCTTAACAGCAATGCGGATAGGTTTTGAGAAGGTACATTACCCTGGGGTTCTGATTCTTCCTGCGATGATCTTCTTAAGCCCTACCATCACTTCAGCTGTATCATTGCTGCGTGATGGGGATTCCATTCAACAAGCAGTAGCTGCCTTATCCGTGGGAGCCTGTACTTTGGGCGCTGGATTATTCGGCCTTCGTTTCTTACCCCAATTTTTTCATGCGTCTTGGAGTGAAGACCAAGGAAAATGGGTTGATGCTTCGGATGGGTTTCGTGGTTTTGTGGCTCGAAACGGTTTGCTGTTTGAAGACTATCGTCCAGGGTATCAGTGGTTCATGTTGGTGGAAGTGCTTATGTCGACTTCAGTAGGAGCCCTCAAATCATACCAAGCGCTGCAGGAGAATTGTGGCCTATTATTGGATACAGCGGCTAGTGTATATAGTACGTATGGCCTATTAATTATTTTGTTACACCCAGCCAAGCATCGATATGAACAAATTTTTTATGCTACTGTCGCTGGATCTCAGGCGCTTGCTCTCGTGATTCAAACGGTTGCTTCCAAAGCAGGATCTTCGGATACCCAGCAATCTGTCCGCGTAGTCACAGAATCGATTATTACTGCAACAGATTATCTTTTAATGATTAAAAGCCTTTATGATTTTAGCAAACGTATGAAGAGTATATATACTCATTTTTTCAGAACGATTTCGGTCAGAAGTGTCGACCCAATCCCTGGCTTATTCCAACCGAGTGTTGATGACCGGGCGCTTGAACTTCTTCCGGTTAATCCAAATACCGAAGCGGTGTTTCCTAAAAGCGATTTGGATCTAGAGCTTCTTGATATGGTGCTTCAGTACCCAACTGAAATGAACCCGCTGGCTAGCATTTCGCTAGAACAAGCTTCGAGTACTTCTAGAAGTTCGACACCTCTTACTCGACCTAGCAGTCCAACGACACCCATATCAGCCGTCGGTGCTCCGCTTCAACATAACATCCTTTTAGAAATGTACCAATTTCTGGATCGCAAAGAGGATTCATGAGCCAAGGTTATCCCAGCTTGCTTGAATACTTCTCGCAGGATCATTGATAGCATAGCGTTTCCAAGTTGCGACAAGTCGGCTAGCAAGAGCTCATGAAAGAATTGTATCCCGAGATTGAGCCCTTCGATTCGTTTAGATTGCAAGTTTCGGAGCTTCATACACTTTACGTGGAGCAGGCAGGGAACCCGAATGGCAAGCCAATTGTTTTTTTGCACGGAGGACCCGGAGGGGGAATCGATGCTAAAAATCGGCGCTATTTTGACCCCAACAAATGGCGTGTGATTTTGTTTGATCAGCGCGGATGTGGTCAATCCAAACCCTTCTCTTGCCTCGAGCAAAATACGACTTGGGACTTGGTTCAAGATATCGAGACGATTCGTACGAAATTGGGAATAGAACAGTGGACGGTATTTGGAGGTTCTTGGGGGAGTACCCTTTCGTTGACCTATGCTTTGACCCACTCTGATCGTGTTCTCGGACTGATTTTGCGTGGGATCTTTTTGCTCAGGCGTTCTGAAATTCAATGGTTCTATCAATTTGGAGCCAGCGAATTGTTCCCAGACTATTGGGATGATTTTCTAAAGCCGATCCCGATCGAAGAACGGAGCAATCTTCTTGAAGCGTATCACAGGCGTTTAAATAGCCCTGATGCGAATATCGTTGCGGAAGCGGCTCGTGCCTGGAGCCTCTGGGAAGGGCGGACGGCTAAGCTCATACCCGATTCCGATTTTGCGGCTCATTTTGGTGAAGATGAATTTTCAAACGCATTTGCACGCATCGAGAATCACTACTTCTCGCATCAAGGATTTTTCAAAGAAGATGGTTGGATTCTGAAAAATATGGATCGAATGGCGCATATTCCAGGAGTCATTGTGCAAGGTCGATACGATTTGTGCTGTCCCGTTCGAAGCGCTTATGATCTATCCAAAGCTTGGCCAAAGGCTCAGCTGATAATTGTGCCGGATGCAGGGCACTCTGCGAGTGAAGACGGAATTCGAGGAGCGTTGATCGATGCCACCGATCGTTTTTGAACCGCAAAGGTTCCGTGGCCTAAAGCCAAGTTATTGGTATGCTTTCAAGATGGCTTGGATAGCGTTGTCGGAGTCTTTTTATTGTGTGGCTGAATCAAAACTACGAAGCCTAAGTTTGCAGGAGTCTGAAAAACACGTTCGACGTTTTTCGGAACGCTTGCTGCAAGCGACTCATACTCGGCTGGAAGTCAATGGGCTGGAGCATATTCAGCCTAAGCAGTCCTATGTGCTGATGTCAAACCATGCATCTATGATGGATATCCCTGTGCTTCTTTGTGCGTTCCCGTCGATTCTTCGAATGGTCGCGAAGCAGATTCTGTTCCGAGTGCCTTTCTTAGGAGGCGCGATGTCGCAAGCGGGGTTTATCCCCATTGATCGAAAGAATCTCAAAATTGCGAAACAGCAGTTGGAGGAGGCTAAAACAAGGCTTCAAGAAGGAATCAGTGTTTGGATCGCGCCAGAGGGAACTCGGAGCATTTCAGGGGAGCTTTTGCCTTTTAAAAAAGGAGGCTTTCATGTCGCCTTGTCTCTTGGAACTCCGATCTTGCCGGTTTGGATCGAAGGAGCCGATAACGTGATGCGAGCCGATTCGATCAGAGTGTGTCCGAGTCAAACTGTTCGGGTGACTTTTGGAGAGCCGATTTTGACTCAGGGTTTTGGCATCGAGAGGATCGACGATCTGATCCGCGAAGTTCGAGGAAGTTTGGTTCGGCTTGCAGTTCGATTTGACTAGGTGTTTAGTTCCAGACGAGCCTAGCAGCGCTTGCAAGCCGATACTGTCTGAACGTTAAGACGGTTGCCAAATGGAAGAGGCGAGATTTTGTAGAAGATGTTTCGATTGTTTTGCGCCCAGAACAGTTCTTTTAAAGCAAATTCAAAGAAGAGCCTCTAGTCCTTTCGCCGCAACTATGTTTAACAGTTTAAGTGCTGGTCCTGCAGGGTGCTTCTCACCCGTCTCCCATTTTTTCACAGTGGAAGCACTCGCATTCAGATATTTTGCAAAAACAGGTTGGCTTAACTTTTCTTTAATTCGAATTTGCTTGATTTCAGTTGGACTCAAATCGCGAATAGCTGGTAAGCACATGACATCGAATGTGCGCATTGTTTTGGAGTCCACTAGGTCAATGTCATACAGACCCTTGACTGATTGATGAATTACCTCTGTGATTGTCATATTCATGGTTGCACCTCTATTAATTGACCTGCTTGCAGCGCGTGTTTGATTTGTGTTTCATCCAATGCAAACAGTAGTTTGGCATAAGCTTTCAATTCCTCTTTCTCTGTCTTGTGCCCATCGTTGGAAAAGTTTTGTTTTTAAGATCCTCATGACGGATTTTCTGCTATTGTAGCACAAAGTGGCATAGTTTCAAAGGAAAATATGAAACTGTTTGGGACGGCAAGTTATAAAAAGCTTACCGGGAAATTATCTTCGAGTTCATGAAACCATTGGCTTCCAAACTCCATTGCTCACCGGTGTAGACTCTTCTGGATCAGACCAACAAGGCAGTGTGAAGCGTGTAAAGACCAA
Organism: Myxococcaceae bacterium; assembly: GCA_016000045.1. Classification (NCBI taxonomy): domain Bacteria; kingdom Pseudomonadati; phylum Myxococcota; class Myxococcia; order Myxococcales; family Myxococcaceae; species Myxococcaceae bacterium. The sequence goes on from JAECQY010000006.1 coordinate 63,902, forward strand.
ATCTTCTTCTGCGTTACTTCGGTATTGGAACTCGGTCCCCAATGGAATGTCAATGCAAACATCCGGGCGGAGCATGGCAGTCGTTTCCAAGTCTTTTTGCCTACGCCATATGGCTCCAGCTCCGGATAAAACGCGGGTTCTTCAGCGCATTAGGCCTTCCAGAACGACAGGTGAAAGTGATCATTTATTCTTGCTCGCGGTGAGATCTCAAATGCGCAGTATCAAAAAGTTGCTGATGTATCCAAGGCCACAGTGACTCGAGAGCTCCGTACAAGAGAGCCAAGCAAGCCTGGGACCATCGGCTTGACTAGATCATTCAACTATTAGAAGAGAGAGGTATTTTTGATTTCAAAGGAGCCTAAAATTAAAATCTGTGTTTTAATATTTTTAACAGTAAGCTTGCATGCGTCAGCTCTCGATCGAAATGAGCATTCAAAAATGATGCTGATCAATGCTATTGCTGCAGGTGCTCTAGGAACGGTTTTCATGGTATCTGAGATGGTCAGTATGACCAAAGCCGATTGCTTTGAAGACTGGAGTCGTTGCACTGCTTGGAGCTCTGGTCTAGGAGGGTATCTTTGGCAGACATGCCCGCAAAGGTGTCATTGTCTCGGATATGATTCAGGATATTGTGCTGAAGTTCCTAATACTTGTTCATATCTTCCTGCTGGCTCCACAGTTTCCAGATGTCATTGTCATGGAACCAGAGTTGGGCAACAAGCTTCTTGGTGTGGATTTTAAATGAAAAAGTTTTTCTATTTTGTGCTCTTGGCTTTGATTGGGATCATACTTCTGCTAGTTGGAGAAAATATGAGCTATGTGGATCAATATGGAATGTTGGTTGACTATCCGATTCTTGTTTTAACTGGAGCATGTTTTTTGATTACTGGAACTGCAATTATTTTTTTTATGATTATTTTTAGGGTATTTACTTATGCAGTAAAAAAACAAAAACTTTATCTCAAAAAATTAGATTGAATATAGATTCGGCTTACGGCCCGGGGCCATGAGCCCGTAAATCGTTTCGAGGATCTCAAAACGTCCTAAATTGGAATGAGCCGAAACAGTGAGGCAGTCATCGACTGAGATTTGGAGCGCTTGGCTAATTCTCAAACGAGCTTCTTTGCGTTTTGAGACCGGAATTTGGTCAATTTTGGTCAAAACCGCTTGATACTGGTCAACGTGGCTGCGAAGTTGCCTACTGAGGCGGATATCTTCGGCTATGGGATCGCGTCGGCAGTCTAGCAAGTGAATCACCATTTTGAGAGGTTGCCGATCGTTCAGATAATCTGAGATTAAGTCCGAAAGTCGGCTTCGCTCTTCGAGCGAGAGTTGGGCGTATCCGAGCCCGGGCAGATCGAGAATTCGCAGCTCCAAATCTTTGAGCCTGGCTTCAAAAACATTTAAGGCCTGAGTTCTCCCTGGCGTCTTAGAAACTCGAGCCAAAGTTTTTTGGTTGGCAAGGTAGTTTAAGAAGGAAGATTTTCCTACATTCGAGCGTCCGACGACAGCCATCTCAGGAAGGCCGTCTTGAGGAAGTAAGGCAACCGAGGGTGCCGATAAAATAAAACGCGCTTTTTCAAGCTTAAGATCTTCCATAACCATGCAAACCATCCGCAAACCAACCCAGATTAACCCCTAGAAAGCCTGCCAGGATAACGAAAAATCCAAAAACAGCAATGACTGCTGAACGAGATTTCGACCAACCGTAGGCAATACGAGAGTGCAAGTAAAGTGCGTAGGTGATCCAAATCACCAGAGCGCCTGTTTCCTTGGGGTCCCAACCCCAGTAGCGCCCCCATGCGTAGTGAGCCCAGAGTGCACCGGTCACCAAGACGATTGCCACCAACGCAAATGCGACCAGCACGTTTGAATAGGCAATGTGGTCAAGCTGCCGAACGCTGGGAAGCAAACGATCGAGATCCTTGGGAAACAGGAGTGATAGACCGACAAAGCATTGTCCCAATGCCATGATCGCTAGTAAAGCCAAGTCCCAGACATGGATGGGTGAGTGGAGTGAAAGGAGCGCTAGAATCGTTAAAAGATCAGCCAGTGCTAGAAAATACGCGTATCGGGCCATTGATTTGTTCAGTAGAATTCCAGCCGATGCCAGGGCCAAGTAAGTGATCATCATCCAGCCAACTCCCGGCACAGCGGTTTGTTCGACTTGATAAACTTGGGTGCTGAAGAGCGTGAAACCTCGTCCTAGGACCAAGATAACGGCCATACTTGTTCCTAAAACGCCTCGACGAAGTCTTGGTTCAGAGCCTGGATTCTGCGTTTTAACCAAATACAAAAAGCTTGCAATCGCTGCAACCGTCCCCGATGCGTAAGCGATGGAGGCGCTGATTACGTGAATCATAATCCACCAACTTTTCAGAGCCGGTACTAAAGGCTTAATCGGGCCTGCGTAGAATGCTGCGATCCCCAGAGCCGTTAGGGCCAGCAATAAAGAAAAAATACCTAACAATGGTGAGCGCCATTGGATTTCGCAGACTAAAAAGACCAACACCAGTCCCCAGGCCATATAACCCATGATTTCATAAAGATTAGACCAGGGAGGATGCTGCGTGAGAACTTGCCAGTAGGCATAGCCCTCGAGAATTTCACCGGCTCCTTGGATGTAAGCTTCCACCTCGATGAGCCCTGCTTCAATCCAGCGAAAAGTCATTCCGAGAGTTTGAATCAAAAAACCCGATGCGACCACGGTCGTTGCGATTTGTCTGATCCGCTCCGATTTGATACCGAGATTCAAAGCAAACTGAAAGAGCGCTGCGGCGTAAAAGAGCGCAGATAAATTATACAGAGCGATGCTGGTCAACAAAATGATTAAACTCCTTTTCAAAAGCTTCAGGATATCGATAAGAAACGCCAGCGAGAGTCAATTCGAATGTCTCATCTGGTCGGGCTTTTATTTGAGCGAAGTAGCGTCTCTGGTTCATGCAAAATGCCATGCCGAGGCCGATGAATAGGAGAACAAAGCCCAGAAAGACCACTGAAATTCCCGGGACTTTTCCGACGCTGATCCCTGTGGCATAGGGCGAGTCAAATCCGAGGTAAACTACATCCAAATCTCCTCTTCGAACCCACGAGTCAAATTCAGGATACTTTCGAAAGACAACAAACTCGCTATCTTCGTAACGAACTTGAAGAGCACCTCCGAGGCCTGCGTAATCTTCAAAAATTTCTTTGGCTTCAATACCTTGGGCGGATTCGCCCAATTTTAGCTGATAAGTGTTGAGAGGTCCTCCATGGGGACCTATTTTTACGTGAACGCGTTTCTCCCCTTGCAGTGCCTGGTAAGAAGCTTGATAGAAAGTGTACCCCTGGTACTCCAAAGGATCATTGACTCGAATCGTTTTGGCCAGGATCGGCTTGCTTAAATCTTCTTTTTTGTAGATGGCTAAGTCGGATTCGTATTCCATGGGCGAGCCATCGGCATAGGTTTTGAGTCGAAAATCGGTGCAAGAAACCACAAACTCAAGATCATGAGTGAAAAGGGCTCCTCCGGGTCCACGGGCTTGAACCAGGTGTTCAAATCCGCCTTCGGAGATGAGCATGGTTCCATCGATCCCCGCCTGTGTCGCCACAACGGAACCAAACATGATGAAGAGAAGAGCGGTATGAATGAGATAGACTCCGCATCGAGAATAGGCTTGTTTCTGAAAAAAGACATGCTGGATTCCGTTCTCTACCCAACTTTCTTCGTTTTTATGGAAAATTATCTTGGGTAGAATTTGGACTGAGATGGATTTTTGTTGTGAAAGCTTATTTTTTTGTAAATATTTGTTTGGAAATCGAGCATCGATCCAAATTTTCGGCAGGCGTGCAATGGAGCAGGCAATCAGATTCAGGGCTAAGAGAAGAACCAAAATTCCAAACCACCACGAATGAAACACATCGCTGATTTCGAAAAGTAAAAAAGCTTTTCGGAGCCAAGGCCGCTGGATCGATTCAAGATGCTGCGAGAGCGTCAATGTTTGGTCCCAAAACATTCCAAAAAATAAGGCGAAACCAATACCAGACAGGACGGCTACCGTTAACCTCAGAGAGGCGAACACACGGAACATTGTACCATAGACCCGATGCATAGACAGTGGTTTAACTGCAAAGACCTCTTTTGCCAAGAGCGGGAAAATGCTATGTTTGCGCCATGTTTTTGAACCTTGTCTACCCTTATCACGTATTTTTTCATTTTTTGAACGTGCTAAGGTACCCGTCATTTCGCATCATCATGGCGGCGTTAACAGCCTTGGTTTTGAGCTTGTTCTTATTTCCTTCGTTTATCCGAAAGATGCAAATTTTCAAATTTGGCCAAGAGATTCGTAAGGAAGGACCCGAAGATCATTACAAAAAACAAGGAACACCCACGATGGGAGGGCTCTTGATTCTCTTTTCGGTGCTGATTTCAACGTTATTGTGGTCCGACTTGACACATACTGGGGTTTGGATCTTGTTGATTGTCATGCTCGGCTATGGTGCCATCGGGTTTTACGATGACTATCGCAAAATTAGATATCGAAATTCCGAGGGACTCGCTGCACGTTGGAAATTGTTCTTTCAGTTTCTGATCGGCTCTGCTGCTTTGTGGGTATATGCTTCCAATGCTGGCTCGATGCCCTTTTCGACTGAAATCAATATTCCGTTTGTGGCTTTTGAGAAATTTCACCCAGAGCTTTCTGTTGGCGTATTTTTTCTTTTTGCGTTGTTTATTTTACTGGGTACTTCCAACGCGGTTAATCTAACAGACGGCTTGGATGGTCTTGCTATAGGCCCCGTGTTGATCAGTTGCTCTGTTTTTCTTTTATTAGCCTATTCTGCAGGGACAACTCTGGCAGATTTTAATATTGCAAAATATCTAGGCATTGCGCCGGTTGTTGGTGCTTCCGAACTGTCGGTATTCTGTGCGGCTGTGATTGGAGCCGGTGTTGGTTTTCTTTGGTACAATGCTTACCCAGCGCTTATTTTCATGGGAGATGTTGGCTCATTGGCGCTTGGAGGAGTTTTAGGAATTTTAGCCATCTTGACCAAAAATGAGATTTTATCGGCTTTGTTGCATGGAGCATTTTTGATCGAAGCGCTGAGCGTAATTCTTCAAGTCGCTTCGTTCAAGCTTCGCAAAAAGCGAATTTTTCGCATGAGCCCGCTCCACCATCACTTCGAATTGCTAGGCTGGCCAGAACCTCGGATCATTGTTCGATTCTGGATTTTTAGCGCGATGCTGGCTTTACTGGCTTTAGCCTCTTTGAAGTTGCGATGACCATGAAATGGGGAATTGTCGGGAACGCCCGCTCTGGAAAGGCAGCGGAGGCCTATTTAAAAAAAATGGGTCAGCTTACCGTGTTACTGGATGACAATAATGGGACTTTGTCGCCGGAAGCGGTGCAAGAACTAGACAGCCTGGTCTTGTCACCTGGGGTTCCACGAACCCACTTGGCCGTTCAAAAAGCGATCAACCTTGAATTGCCCATTCTGAACGAGATCGACGTAGCGTTTCCTTCTCTGAAAGACTGTCGTTTTGTGGGGATTACGGGGACCAATGGGAAATCCACAACCACCGCTCTCTTAGGGCATCTCCTTCGCTGTGTAGAACCACGCACGTTTATCGGTGGAAATCTAGGAAAACCGTTGTGTGAGGCGCTTACGGACGATGAGAGCCCTCGATTCGCGGTATTAGAGCTTTCAAGCTTTCAGTTGGAGACGCTGTTTAGACTGAGACTTGATGTAGCTATTTTGCTCAATTTAACGCCGGATCATTTGGATCGATATCCTTCAGCGGAAGCTTACTATGCAGTGAAGCGCAGCATCTTTAAGCTTCTGAAGCCACAAGGCATCCGGATTTCGGGGCCGTTTTCAGGGGAAGGTCTTCGATTGCCTCAGACTCTGCTGGGGGCTCACAACGCTCAGAATGCGTGTGCGGCAATCCAAGCAGCTCGTGTGTTGGGTCTTTCCAATGAAGCAATTCAGAAAGGATTGGACTCCTTTCCAGGCATTGCCCATCGTTTGGAAATCTTAGGGACCCAGCATGGTGTGCTGTGGATCAACGACTCGAAAGCGACCAATGTAGAGTCGACGCTTGCAGCATTGTCTTGCTTTGAAAAGGGTTTGCATTTGGTTTTGGGAGGTCATGGAAAGGGAGCCAGTTACGCTCCGATTGTTCAGGCATCGCAAAATCGAGTCAAGCAAGTGTACCTGATCGGCGAAGATGCGCATACGATTCAACAAGCTTTCGGGGAAAAGGATCGGCGAGTGCTTGGTTGTCGAACGATCGAAGTCGCCTCAGAAGAGATTCGAAAACGAGCTGTGAGCGGAGATGTTGTATTGCTTTCTCCTGCGTGTGCCAGTTACGATCAGTTTCGTAACTTCGAACATCGAGGTAATCGATTCCGGGAGTTGTTTGATGGGATCTAGAATTTTGTTGATCAGCACGCTCGTTTTGATCTTTTTGGGGCTGGTGATGGTCTATTCAAGTTCGGGTGTCACGGCCCATATGAGTCTTGGCGATTCATTTTTTTATCTCAAGCGGCAGGCGATCTATATCGGAATGGGTCTCATTCTGTTTATTTTTGTACAGTACATAGACACAAATTTTTATCGAAAATATGCGTATGTATTTTATTGGGTCGGGATTGCATTGCTGGTCTTGGTCTTGGTGCCTGGTATTGGAAAATCCGCAGGCGGAGCCGCTCGTTGGATCTCACTGGGGGTGATTCGATTGCAAGCAGGGGAGGTCTTTAAATTCGCTTTGATTGTTTATTTGGCGATGTCGCTTGCGAAAAAAGGTGAGCGGATGAGTTCGTTTCGAGTAGGCATTATTCCCCACGTGGTACTTCCGGGATTCGCCATGGTTCTCTTGCTTCTCGAACCTGATTTTGGAACAACCAGCATCGTGGCATTTGTCACCTTTATGATGCTTTTTGTGGGAGGCGCGCGAGTGGCTTATCTATTTGGTGGAATCTTGTTCGCGATTCCCATTGGGATTCAAGCAATTGCTTCCAGCCCCTATCGAATGGCGCGGGTGATGGCTTTTCTGGACCCCTGGACGCATCGCCAAGATGGAGGCTATCAAGTTGTACAAAGCTTGATGACGTTTGGTTCTGGATCTTGGTTTGGAGCGGGTCTGGGAAGAGGTCCAAGCAAACTTTATTTTTTGCCCGCTGCGCACACGGATTTTATTTTGGCGGCGATTGGTGAAGAACTCGGGTTCCTGGGTATTCTGCTTGTGATTGGATGTTTTGGAGCGATCTTGATCGTTGGTTTGTTGACAGCGTTGCGAGCTAAGAATTCATTCGACTGTTATTTAGCCGCTGGAATGACGGCGCTGATGATTTTGCAAGCCATCTTGAATATGTTCGTTGTGATGGGTCTGGTGCCTACCAAGGGGCTGACGCTACCGCTTGTTAGTTATGGAGGAAGCAGTATGTTGGTAGGCTGCTTGATGATGGGCATCTTGTATCAACTTTCGAGTAAATATGAACGTTAGACTGATTTTTGGCAACGGAAACGAAATGCGCGTTTTATTTTTAGTTTTGTTTCATGTGGCAGCTACTGGGTTTTATTCACCGGTTGCTTTACTGCCTCATCAGCAAGCACCCATTGACTATTTGCTGAAGCATCCCGAGATCAAAGGTCTTCTGGTGAATCACTATATGGGTACTGGAAAAACCTTTTTAGCCATTGGTTTTGCAGAGCAGTTTCAGGATAAGCCAGTGATTATTCTTGCCCCTCGCTTTATTGAAGGGCATTGGCGAAATCAGATGAGCCAGTTTAGAGTGGCTCATCCGAATCGATACGAATTTGTATCCTACAACGACGCGCCGGAGAAACTGAAGAATCGAGACTTATCAAACACGATTTTGTTGATGGATGAAGCGCATAATCTGCTTCGCCTCATTCAATCGGTTGATTTGCAGCAGAATCAAGACTACAGCCAGCTCTATATTCAGCTTCGCCAATGTCACCGCATTCTAGCGCTCACAGGAACTCCTATTTACAGCGCAGAGTATGACTTGGCACCGCTTTTGAATTTGGTTTCGGGTAAAGAGTTGTTGCCCTTCAATGAAGAAGAATTTCGACTCAAGTACACAGAAGTCAATCCCGGTCCATCCTTCTTACGAGGGTATTTATCCGAAAGTATGATTCTTCGTGGAGCAAGCCCAATTATGCTGGCCTTTGCGGGTGCAGGGCTCTTTGGCTATGTTGGCATCCCGGCGGTTTTCACGGTGGGGATGATCGCGTCCCCTGTGTTCAATTCGGTGCTATTGCCACTGGAGAAATACAAGCTCAGGCGACTCAATGTTGAAGAGCTCAAAGCGGTGACTCAAGATTATATTTCCTTCTACGAAATCCCCAATCAAGATCGCAGCCAGTTTCCATCCCAAGAGCGTCATATTCGAGAAGTGAATTACGATTCGTATCAATTTAAGTTTTTCTTGGATTTTGCTGAGATGGCTTTGGATGACGATCGTCTTCGAATGCTTCTTAAGGAGCATCGGCCAAATTTGGATGCAACTTATGCAAAAATGAATAGCACCTTGCTCCAAAAGCAGCTTCGTAATGCGCCCGGTGCAGGACGTGATATCGGCAATTTAGGAGATGAGCCCAGTAAATTCAAAGAGATTTTGAAGGTCATTCAAAAAGGGCCTTTCGAGAAGACGGTGGTGTACTCGAATTATTTTGAAAACGGGATTCTTACATTTTCGCGTTATTTGGATCAGCACGGCTTGAAGGATAAATATCAAATACTACGACCCGATGCGAGCACAGAAGAGCAGCTCAGAATCGTTTCGAACTACAACTCGGGAGATATTCCCATCTTGCTTTTGCATCCGGAAATTACGGAAGGGATCTCTTTAAAAGGTACTCGGCAGTTCCACATCATGGAGCCTGTTCTGAACTCCACGGTTCTGGAACAGGTAGTCGCCAGAGCGATTCGTTATCAGTCGCATGCCGATCTTCCTGCTCAGCAACGAAAAGTGGATGTTTATCTGTGGAAAGTGATGTTAGGTGGGTTTAACCTGAAGAACTTTGAGATTGGTAAAAAAAATTGGTTGAAAAGATACCGGGAGCTGAGTGACTGGAGTGACTTTGGTCGAGGGCTTATACAGGTTGATAAAAATTACTATTTTAAAATGTATTCACCGGACGAATATACCTATATTCGGTTGGGTGATCTTTCTGCCAATGTTCGGCGCTTCAAAGAGGTCTTGGAAGACCATTCGATCGAAAAACCGATTGATTTGAGTTTGCTCAGCAAACCCAGGGAATCGATTGTTTCTCAGATATACCCTGCCGCCGTACTGACGATGAGTTATTTGTTTAATCCGCAGATCCATTGGTTAGGAAACCAAGAATTAAAAACAATGCCCGTGATGGAATCCACGACCTCCTATCGAGCCGGCATCGAGGTTCCATTGTTTCGTTATTTGAACGCAGGAGGCCACGTACAGTATACGGCTTATTCTTTTCCGAGGCAAGAAAGCTCCTTAGTGATGCTCGGTACGGGCCTCGATGTGAAGACCCAGGTCCCGATCGTCTTTAAGAATCAGCGCATTGCGCCCTATTTACTGGCTTCGCTAGGCATTAACGGCATCATCGATACGGGAGCTTTGAGAGAATACTCAGAGGCTCGTTCAAGTACCGGAAAACGGCAGAATGAAACGTCCATTTTTGGCCTGGGACCCGAAGGTTCTATCGCTACTGGAATTGAGTACTACCCGGTCCCTTTGCTCGGCATTTTTATGGAAGGTGGGGTTCGAGGGTTGATTGGCTTGCATCGCATTGAAGACCGGATCGAGAACATCACGACTTGGGATTTCCGAAGTTATTCGCTGTACGCTTGGAAGCTGCAGGCAGGACTGAGGCTTGGGTTCTAGTCTGGCTTAAGGACATGAAGAGATCGGATAGCGACTGCTCCGAATCCCGTTCCTGCTAACCACAGCTGTCCTTGCAATTCGTGTGGTTTGAGCTTCTTTCTGCAGATTTGGTAGCCCTGTTTGGATAAGTCATGAGCCAGCTGCTGGCGAGTGATGCCATCGATACCCCCTTCGATCAGAGTCACGATTTTGTTTTGAATGAGAAGAAGACTGCTTTTGGTGCCATCCACGACAAAGCCATCTTGATCCAGTAACAAGGCCTCAAAGGCATGATGCTCTTGAGCGATGCGATAGGCTTTTTGGTAGGCGGAACGGTTATCGGTCTTGTACGGGCCAGGAGAGATCTCGCTTGTCAGCACAACAGAAACGCCATTCGCATAAATCGCTGGGTCTTGGGGTTGATAGGGCCGAGTTTCGAGTTGATAACCAGAAGGTCTGAGAGAGATACGAGCCAAATACGTTCCTGGTGGAAACTGAAAAGACAGTTCAGATGGAATGGGAATGCCTAAAGCACTCGCGTGGGCATGAAGGCGATGAAGGTGCTCTTGGAGCCAGAGGGGAGTGCTTTCTTGTACAAGCAGGGTGGTAAAGACGTAAGTTGAATTGGTAAACACTTGTATAGGTTAGTCAATCGATCGATCAAATCCAAGCACCCATGCAAGTCGAGATACGTCACGATATTTGAACAACTGCTGGTTTAAAAATCTGAGATGGATTCAGTGGTACGTATGGATATAGCTCGGTTAGAGTAAAGCGATCTGTTTTGGTCTCTGGATCGATGTTAGCCTCAGGTTGTGAAGTGCAAGAAGTATGCGAGTTTCCAAACACAGAGTTGATCTTGAAACCGTAACCAACCTCTCTTGCCATGGCGTTCCAGCGGGAACGATCGGTTCTTCTGGTGTCTCCATCTATTCAGTTTTTAGCGTGTCTGCCGTGTGAAGCTCATTAAAAAAGACTTCACGTTTTCTGGGGGCAGGTTGGTGATTATAACGCTTGTCATTAGAGGGTCTAAGGAATACGCTTCGAACGCAATCAATGAGAGCCGTAAATGATTAAGTGTGCTTTTGTTGTTTCACAGATTTTCTTGTTTTCGTCGTTTTCTTATGCTGAGCTTACACTAGCGCGTCCGTTTGAGTTTCGGAAAGCTCTGCAAGGCGTAGGTAAAGTAATTCATTCGCCACCCAGCTTCTCTGGCTTGAGCCTAAGTCTATTTTCGTTGCCGTCTCTGTCAGAGATTGCCTCTATTGTGCGAGAAGGCGTTATTAAGACCCAAGAGGTAGAGGCAGAGGCTAAGAGAAGACGGGGTGAGTATAAAAGTCTTCTAAGGCGCGAAAAGACATTTCAAGAACGTGTTAAAGAGCGCCAAGAGCGGATCAAAGAACTGAAACAAAAAATTGAGGAGGCTCGAAATTCTTTAGAGGAAGCAAAAGAGGGAGAGTCCGCTGAAGACATGCTGGCGGAATTGTACGAACTTCAAAACAAGCCTATCCAACCAGAACTAGAAAAAAACGATAAAAAGACCGGGTTTTCGTCTCTGGGACTTGAACTCGATCTTCTTGAGCAACCGATCAAATCCGGATCTTATCAGGTACCTGGTATGAGAATGCTACCGTCCGAAGAAAAATCCGTATCGCGATCTGAAACTGCTGTATGCATCACGAATTCGGATGGTCTTTGCCAGAGCGGGGATCAATGTCCCAATATCAACCGGTTTGATCGCGTTAGTCTACTGAAACACAGAAACAAGCCGAAACCGCTTTGCTCTATTAACAATGAAGAAGAGCGCTTTGTGCGAGAGTTGGCTGTTAGGGAAGCTCAGAGATCGAAGGAAGAGGCTGAACGACGTAAGGTGCTCGCAAATTTCCCCACTCTCAGCGAAATCAAGTTTCCACCGGGTGGTTTCTGTAAGCTTATATTCGAAGAAAATCTAGAGGTAACTCTCCAAAATACAAAAGCTATCTCACGATTGTCAGCTGTTTTTAATGCGCTTGATCGAACGAAATCGAGAATTTGTATCAGCTTTAAGCAGCATGAAGGTGATTACGAATGTCAGATTAAGTGCATTGCACTAGCCACCAATGAGTCTGTTACTGGTCAGCTCTATGCACCCGGAATACAAGGCTACGAAACTACAACAACGGCAACGCAAACCGCACTCGCGGTGTTGGCATTAGAACGACTCGCTTGTCCACCCTACACACGTCAAGAAGAGTCAAGAGGTCTAGCCAATAAGTGGGTCTGTCGGCTTTTCGAACGAAATCATCAATTGCTTTCAGGAGCTACTATTGCTCAGACTCCAACTGGACCAATAAGTATTTCTGAAGATATGGCGCGGGTTGAAGCATTTTGTCGAACGCACAATCTATACAATGAAACTTGCGATGTTTTAGTGAAATTTTCATATGATGAAATTATTGAACAAAATGGAATTAATTATGCGTTAAGTCTGATGATTGATCAAGTAAAACGCCGAGGGCGCTTTAGCAATACTTTAGTAGCAGTGATCGGAAAGGCTCTTCGAAAACAATTTGCGCAAGAAAACCCGGATGTATTTCAGCATCAGGCTAAGAGACTCGAAGATAACTGTGAGGGCTATAAGCTTTGCCAATCAGAGTTTGATCCGCTTAACCCAGCCGATCCGCTTCAGCTGATACAGCTTGGCGCTATCGAGGCAAACGCTTTGCTGATCTATGCGGTGAACGGATTTAATTTAGAGTTCGATTGGCACCATTTGGCATTACCAATGCTGGATAGGACGATCATGAACTTTACATGCCACCCTCTCCCCTTAGAGCTACGAAGGGACAGGGTGGTGTCTAAATACGAGTTGTATCGTTCTTGCTTTGAGCTTGTTGCGTGTGAGGTGGCTCTTTTAAGTCAACAAACAATAAGACGTGCTCAGGGTGATGCACAAGGTTTGAAGATTCTTGAAAAGTCCGTTGTGTGTGATTCAAGCTGTAGCAGTAGTGCTCTCCGACATTTTCTTAACGCTTCGTTTTATGGGCGCAACCTGGATGCTACCATGCTTTGCCTCGGTGGTCATTTGTCGAGTGAAATGAGTCAGGAAGATATGCGTCCCTTTGGCCTGTTAACCGCAAGGCAATTGTATGAAACCCACGCTGAAGGTACTGACAAGCGTTTTGTGTTTGCGCTTGAACTCTGGGATAGCTCAGGAGAGTGTCAAGAAAGAAATACTGATTATAGTACTAGGTTATCTTTTGGCGAGTTTAAAGAATTAATTTTTAATGCTGTTGAAAGAAGTAAAATCTACCCATCATTTCACGTAGTATGCGATAATGAAATGATTGCTGAACACTTTGCAATGGAGACCGCTTGGTATACGCGCGGTCTCCCATTCAGTATTGTGCCCAGCGGTTTGTCTGTTTGTTATCTCCAGTCTCGCTGGGAGAAGACAAGGCGTGCATCGAATGGTATTAATTTTGTTACAAATAATGCGACGATGCGAGGTAAGTTTTCAGAAGAGGTTGATTCTGTTGAAGAACCGGGCGCAAGTAGTTCAGAACCAACTAATCGGATCAACATCGTTGTGTTGTGTGGGCACAGTCCTGATGTTCAAGAGCAGATTGAGAATATTTCTGAGCATCAACGATCCGGAGTATTAATCCTCGGCTGCTGTAATTTCGATCAAGAATTTCTTCGTAAATTGCTTGGGTCCTTTACCTCAATTGTTTGTTCTGCTGGTGAACCGAGAGAGGAAGACATCCTTGGCATTGTCTCCGAAACTTGTCAGAACTTTCTTGTGAATGGATTTTCCATTGCAGAATCACTTATGTGTGCAAAAAATACCCTAGCTAAGCGAGGTGCTGATAGCGGAAGCTACTCGTTCTATTGCAAAGGATTAGACGTGACTCTTCCTTGGCCAACAGTCTGCGAATTAACTCCTTTTATGGAGCCATTACGTGCATATTTGACGTGGTTCCAAAACTGTGAACGCCTTGGTCATCAGGTCAAGGAGTATAGAGCCCTAGGAGGACTGAATGATGCCCTGGCAGCTCTTTCTCCACCTGTTGAACCTCTGGTGCCTGCTGACTTCGTCAATGTGCGTGGTTTCTCAAATGCGTTTTTGGACAGCGCCATTACTCAATGTAACGAAGAAATTTATAACTACATCGATAGAGATGAACTTGTAACTCAACTGATTAATGGCGTAGTAGATGTGATTACAAGGAGCAGACCAACCTTTCGTTATGACACGCACGGTCGCAAGCATTTCCGTGGAGGAGGCCCTCAAGGAACAAAATTCACGTGCAGTAAAGAGGTTGTAAACCCTCAGCTCGAAGAGTTAATAGCGCTACATGCTGCTAGAATTATATGCGATGCGAAGGGACAATCTACGAACTATTATTTGACCTTTACTGAAGTGGTTTTTGTAGGATTACCTAATAAACATGGGTTAACGATTCAACTGACCTATATACCAGAGAATAACACGATAGAGTATCATGGCTATCCCAACGATTCTGTTAAAAGATCAGCACTTTCTAGGACTGAGGATGGAGAGGAGATATAAGCACTGTCGCCTGTCATTTAGTACTTGACATCTGGTTGAGGCCCCAAAATTTATTTTCAGGGTAGTTGCTTGAGAGTGGAATGGCCTTATAGCCATATCTGGTATCCAATTCCATCTTTTTTGTCGCGAATTATGGGGGGTATCTATTGAGCTGGTAGCAATTCGTCGAAGAGCTCAGGATTGCGATTTCGAGCTCGCTGAATGAGTCGCATCAAGCAAGGACCGCGGTCTGGTTGCTCCGGATCCAGGATATAGATGGCTTCTTTGGCTCGGGTTAAAGCCACGTATAATAAGCGTGGCTGCTCTTCTTCGGCTTGAGCTCGTTTGATTTGGCGAACCCAGTCAATGGGAGTGGGGAATCTTTTTTTTTCTTCCGAGCTTTTGGGGGCACACAATGCGATCGGTCTATTCTTGTGGCTGACGGCTAGGCCAAAGCTCGGGTTGTACAGAATCGAATCCAAGTTAGAGGGCTCGGTGCTATTGAGGTCGGCTAGAATCACAACGGGGAACTCGAGTCCTTTAGACTGATGGATGGTCATAATGTTGATGCAATTTTCCCGTTCATCGAAAACTTCGGCAAGACTCTCTTTGGGTATCTCACCGATGTTTTTCCAGAGTAGCCGGATTTTTTCATCGTAGTTCTGTTGAGAATCAATAAACATCAGACGAAGTTTTTGAATATTCGCATAACGTTGATCGGCATCCGATTCTCGGGCGATTGCTTCCAGATAGTTGGTCTGTTCGATGAGTTGGTCCAGCAATTCACACACTCTGAGCACTCCAAGAGATTGCCTGAGCGTATCGAACACAGGGGGCAAGGATTTTTGGTGCCATTCTAAGAGATCGGCATCGGTGCATGGCCACAAGGGAGAGCGCATTAAAATAAGCCTTGCTAAGGGATGAAAAGGTTCAAGCAGCACCATGAGTGCGGCCGCGAGATCGGCTATTTCTTGCCGCTCGTAAAAACCTTCGCCTCCAAAAATACGAGCCGGAATTCCGGCTGAATTTAAAGCTTCTAAAAGAGGTCTCGCTGCTTTGATTCTTCGAACCAGAATCGTGAGATCTTTGGGTTGGCGATGCGAAACAACTTCGCTCACTCGATCAACCCAGTTCTGTTTCCAGATGGCTCCCGCATTGTCTAGAGCAGGGCGATGGGGGAGTAGCATTTCATCAGTCTCGAATTCTTTCAGGCTTGAAGCTGCTATCAAATTCACGAATTCGAGTATTTTGCTTTGAGAGCGGTATGACTTCTGAAGCGTATCACGCGTTCCCTGCACGCGGTGAAAGACGGAAGCATCCGCTCCGCGAAAGCCATAAATGCTTTGCTTGGGGTCGCCGACCACAAACAGGGGCTTGCTTTTTGAGAGCAAAGAGACCAGCTGTTCTTGGATCGGGCTCGTATCTTGATACTCATCCACTAAAACGATTTTATGCTGCGTTGGATGTTCTTGAAGATAGTCCCGAGCTAAAACCAAAAGGTCTGAAAATCCAAAAGAACGCTGCTCGACTTTATGTCGACGTAAATTTTGGCTGTAACAAGCGATTAATTGGCTCAGCGATAAGAGATCCGGCTTTGTGTGATGGCAACAAAGAGCCGAGCCAAGTTCAACCGTAGCCTCGACAAGCGCTTGGCGAAGCTCATCGTTTCCAAATCGACCGCTGAGTAGCTCTCGGAAGTCGCGATAGCAGGCAGAGATCGCAATCTCATCATCAAGCGAGCAGGCGATGAGTGCCTGATAGGCCTTTTCTATGCTCTCAAGGCGAAGCGCAGTGGGTTGACGGACAGTTTGATTCTGTTTGAAAGCATTTAAAGCTTGGCGAAGATGGTCGAGAAGCGTGTCGAAGGATCTGCGTGCTGGAAGAGAGGGAAGCTTTTGGGGGTCTTGGCCTGATTCTTCAATCTGCTGTAGAATATGCACTAATATTTTGCTTAAACCAGGATTTTCACGGGAACCTCGGAGATTAAATCGTGCGATCAAAGAGCCGATTTCCAATGGGCTCTCGTCGAGCTGTTGTAAAATTGTATTTTCCGCAATCTCGCAACATAATCGATGATCATCGTTCGGAGCCAGGAGCGTAAAATTTCCAAAGTGCTTGCTGACAATCTGAGAACACAGCGCATGAAATGTGCTGATGGGGGCGCTTAAAAGGCCGTTTGCTGGGATCTGAAGTTCTTTAACGCGCGTGATGACGCGCGCTTTCATTTCAGAGGCTGCTTTTTGAGTGAAGGTAATCGCGAGTATTTCGTGAGGACGATACCTTCGAAGCGCTTCTAAATAAGTTTCAACGAGCGTATAAGTTTTCCCCGTCCCTGCTCCTGCGACAACGATTCGGTTTGAAAGCGTCATCGCGCAACGAGAAAGACGCCAATCAAGGCGATGATGGCTCCCAGGAGCTTGGTGGCAACAAAAGGCATTTTTTCAACTCCGAGGTCCCACAGCATCGATGCGATGGTCTGTGCTGTTACAAAGATGATAAACACGGGCAGAGCGCCAACATGATTCATGCAGTAGGGCAAACCAAAGATGACGGAAAATCCAAATAGACCGGGCAATAGATGCCATAGTTTGAAAGAAACCGTGCTTCCATCTCCTGCGAGAAAAGGCCCAAAGCGCGAGGCAAAGAACAAGGTTGCAAAAAACAAAAGACCCGAGGTCAAAAGGATCATGAGCGCATTGATTCCCAAAACAAGAGATAGGCCGTATTGTTGACCGAGTTGTTTGTTGAGGCCAATCTGAAGGACGCTCATGAATCCAATGAAAACGGGAGCAATCAGGTAGAATATCATAAGCACCTAGGGTATCAGGGAAGTCGTATTTGAGAAAGGGACTTCTAAAATGACAAAGATGGATGAAGTTGAAGTTTATACAGATGGATCTTGCTTAAAGAATCCAGGCCCAGGAGGCTGGGCTGCTTTATTGAAAGTGGGTGAGCATGAAAAGTTGGTTTCGGGTTTTCAACCGAATGTGACCAACAATCAGATGGAGCTTTTGGCGGCTATCCAGGGTCTGAAAGCTCTGAAACGGCCTTGCAGAGTGACACTCTTCTCCGATAGTCAATATGTCGTTCGCGGAATGAGTGAATGGGTATTCAATTGGCAGAGGCGTGGTTGGAAAACCGCTTCGAATAAACCCGTTGAGAATCAGAGTTTATGGCAAGAACTTGTGAGGGTTGCTCAGATTCACGAAGTTGAGTGGGAATGGATCAAGGCGCATGCTGGTCATGAATACAACGAACGAGTCGATCAAGAGGCTCGTGCTCAAGCACAGCTTTGCTGCCAAAGTTGAACGATCGTGATAAGGAGTCAATATGCAAAAAACAATGACAACACGAATGGAATTGAAATTGGTTGGTATAACCACGAGAACCAATAATGCACAAGTTTTTGGAAGCGATCCTTCTGTTAATAAAATTGCAGTTCTAGCTCAGAAATATTTTAACAATGGATTAGCCGAGAAGATCAAAGACAGAAAAAATCCTGGAACAACCTTTTGCGCTTATACCCATTACGAAAGCGATGTGAACGGTCATTACACCTGTTTTATTGGCGAAGAGGTAAGCTCTTTTGAAAGCGTCGATCAAGAATTTGAGATGCTTACGATACCTGATCAGAATTATGCAAAATTTACAAATCAGCCAGGACCAATGCCTGATGCATGCATCGACATGTGGCAAAACATATGGAAAATGGATGTGTCTGATTTAGGTGGTGAACGAGCTTATGTTGCAGACTTTGAAATTTATGATGAACGCAGTAGAGATTATAACAACGTAACGCTTGATATTTATATTGGGATTAAAAAATGAGCTTGTTAACTGGCGGAGGAGGTGAGATTCGAACTCACGGTAGAGTTTCCCCTACGCTGGATTTCAAGTCCAGTGCCTTAAACCGCTCGGCCACTCCTCCTGGTTGATTTAAGTCTGAGCAGACTGCCTTGTTGTTTGCAAAATATCAAGAGGCCATTATCTAAAGCCCCCACACTTTAACGCTCTGAGGCTCAACCTGGTGGATTTTTTGATAAATCTTCTTACCCCAGGGTTTTTTACTCTTGGTATCAAACAGCAGAAGGTGTCCCTGGGTGGAATTATTTTTATCCATGTAATCTGCGGTCTGTTCCAATTCATCCGCTAAGGTTTTGGGACCGTAGTTAATTTTCGTTTCAACGACAAAACGTTGGTTTTTAAACTCAACCAAAAGATCCACACGTTTACGCCCTGTTCGGGTTTGGCACATGTGGTTGTGATTTAAAAATTAAGGGAATAGATCTGCCAGTGCAATCAATAAACCTGGTTTGAGAGCCCGTTTTATCGATTGCATAGGAGTAAAAAATGAAAAAAATGGTCCTTTCCCTTTTTGTTGTTTTCTTAATGTTCCCAGTATCCCAGGCATTTTCCATGCAAGGCAGCGCCGCGTTAGTTGCGCCACGTGTGGTTGTGCCAACTTCGGCTTGTGCTTCCCCTTTAGTGGCCTCGACGGGTGGTTTCTTGTATGTAGCGTGTAACAACGCATTATCAACAAGGGTGCAAGTTTATCAAGAAAATACGACCTTCCCAGTATTATCAGGCACTACATCTTTCAATGGCGGTTCGTGTTCGTCTATCCAAGCTGGCAACGAGTGGGTGTATTTGACTTGCGCACAAGGCGTATACGCCATGCCGGCGCTCTAGTTTTGTAAAAAACATCGTTACCTTTGCAGGCAGTGGGATTGCTTTACTGCCTGTATGAGCAGCTTATCTATATATGAGTGGTCCCTGAGATGCTTTTACTAGTGGATCGGAGCACTGTTTGGGGGCATTGCACGAAAGAACAGAAATTTTGCAGCAATCGAAAACCTTCCGGGGATAAAAAGCTTTCTGGGTGAAACTGTACCCCAAAAATGGGTTTTTCGCGATGTTGGATGGCCATGATCTGACCGTCTTCGCTTTGTGCGCTCGCCACGAGTGAATCTGGAAGATCTTGCAAAACCAGAGAATGGTAGCGTGTAAATTGAGCGGGTTGGCTAATTTGATGAAACAGCCCTTGTCCAGAATGCTTTACCCAATGCGCTTCCCCATGAATCGCTCGTGGAGCCTTGACGAGAGAAGCACCGAAATAGACTCCAATGGCTTGATGCCCCAAACAGACGCCTAAGATTGGAATTTTTTTTTGAACTCCTTGTTCAAGCCACTGCATCAGTCTGGAAGAATCGTTGGGAGTACCGGGCCCAGGCCCCAAAACGAGGCAGGAGGCTGTATCCAAGCAAGGTTTTTCAGAATGATCTTTGACCAATACCTGCGTTGAGATGCGCTTTAAATAGTCCACCAATGTGAAGCTGAATGAATCGTGATTTTCAACAAAGACGAGGGTCATTCAATCACAAATAAGCCAGAGATTCCAAGGCGACACGAATCGCCCGGTCTTCCGCTGCTTTCTTTTCGACGTCCGAGATAAATTCATTGTTGGGCCGGTTCGCGTAAACCGCGCAGATAACGCCTGCACGAAATCCGCGAAGGCTAGCCAGGGTCAAGAGAGCGCTTGCCTCCATCTCCAGGTTTAAAACGCCAATTTGAGCAAGTTCTTGCCAAAAATTTGGGAAACGCGGAAAAAACCCCGGTATCTCTCTGCCTTGGGCTCCATAAAAGCTTGGAGCCGTCGCTGTAATCCCAGCATGGTAGGGCTCTCCCAGATGTTTGCAGGCTTGTGAGAGAGCGGTCAAAACCTCAAAGTGTGCCACGGCAGGGTATTCTTTTCGAACGTAGTAGTCGGTGGTATTTTCGAGCCGCATCGCTGCTGTACTGAGGATCAGTCCTCCGATTCCAATCTGAGGCTGCAAGGATCCGGTTGAGCCAATGCGAATAAAAGTGGGATTCTTCACCAATTGAGCAAGCTCTACAACAGCGATTTCCGTGTTGTCGGCTCCGATCCCCGTTCCAATGACACTCACCGCGCGGCCTTGATAAATGCCTGTGCTGGTCACAAATTCTCGGTTTTGGACTTGATGGTGAATGCGATCAAAGTGCTTGGCAACTTTATGAACTCGATCGGGATCTCCGCAGAGCAGGATCAAATCCGCTACTTCGTCAGACTTTAAGCCAATATGATATTGTCTTTGTTCCTTTAAAGAGGGAGAATCGGCGGACGAACGAGCCATGACCCGATTGACTAGACGCTTTGAACTTGAAAGACAAGCCCCCGTGCGGATGGAGTCCCATAACCTAGCAGCGTTGATTGATCACACGTGTTTAAAGCCGGATGCGACGGAAGCAGAGATTGAACGTCTTTGCGCAGAAGCGTTGCAGTACGGTTTTGCGGCCGTGTGTGTCAATCCGTATTGGATCCCTCGCGTGAGCGCTCGGCTCGGAGAGGGGCTTGTGAAACCTATTGCAGTGGTCGGATTTCCCTTGGGCGCCAATCGAACGGCGAGTAAAGCGTATGAAGCGCATGATGCGATTGACAAGGGCGCTCGCGAGATCGACATGGTGATCAACCTAGGGGCTTTGAAGGGTGGAGATTTCAAAGCGGTCTTGGAAGATATTGAATCGGTTGTTCATCGAGCAGCGCCTTATCCGGTTAAGGTGATTCTTGAGACTTGTTTGTTGGATGAGGTTGAAAAACGCTTGGGGTGTCAGTTGGCAGTCGATGGAGGCGCTCATTTTGTGAAGACATCAACCGGCTTTTCGACGGGTGGATCCACTCTGGAAGATGTTCGCTTGATGAGGGAAGTGGTTGGCAGTGGTTACGGTGTGAAAGCTTCGGGCGGAATCAAGTCCCGTGAGTTTGCATTAGGATTGTTGCAAGCAGGAGCCAATCGGTTAGGTTGTTCGGCGTCTGTTGCATTGATATTGAGTGAAAAAATATGAAAATTGGATTTATCTTGCTGGGTCTTCTAAGTTCTTTT
Organism: Myxococcaceae bacterium; assembly: GCA_016000045.1. Lineage (NCBI taxonomy): Bacteria > Pseudomonadati > Myxococcota > Myxococcia > Myxococcales > Myxococcaceae > Myxococcaceae bacterium. Next base: position 85,186 of record JAECQY010000006.1, read on the forward strand.
CTGCCTGCTGAAGGCCGCATGTTGGCCCAGCTCCAAGAAGGGGTTGTTGAACAATCTTTAGCAGGTCGTTTGACTGGGCTATTGGGCTGCGTGGCGATGATTTTGTTCGCTGTTTTGCTTTCATCCAATCGCCGTGCCATTTCGTGGAGACTGGTTTCTTTTGGGATCTTTCTACAGTTTTCTTTTGCGTTCTTGGTGCTGAAGATGCGGTGGGGAAAAGATTTTTTTGAAGCAGCGAATAATGGTGTTTTAAAGATTTTATCTTTTTCAAACGAAGGGGCTCAGTTTGTTTTTGGGAACTTGGTTCACAATGATATAGCGATCGATGGCCTTCCGGAAGGCACGCGGGCGATGGTGCATGTAGGTGGGATGTTTGCGTTTTCGGTTCTTCCAACCATCGTCTTCTTTTCTGCTTTGACAGCTGTCTTGTACCATATCCGAGCACTCGAATGGTTGGTACGTGGAATGTCGTGGGCCATGAGGCGTACGATGCGAGCCTCGGGCGCGGAAAGTTTTTCGGCTGCAGTCAATATTTTTGTGGGTCAAACCGAAGCTCCGTTGTTGGTAAAGCCATTTTTAGCTAACATGACTCGATCAGAAATCATGGCGGTTATGACCGGTGGATTTGCGAATGTTTCGGGCGGTATCATGGCTGCTTACGTTGCGATTTTGATGGGCTATTTCCCCGATATTGCTGGGCACCTTCTGGCCGCGAGCATTATGTCCGCTCCGGCATCGCTCGTTTTTGCCAAGATCATGGTTCCGGAAACGGCTAAACCTGAAACGTTGGATTCTTGTGGCGTGGTTGTAGAAAAACAAGATGCAAATGTTCTCGATGCCGCTGCACGTGGCACAACCGACGGATTGTCTTTAGCATTAAGTGTTGCAGCCATGCTTATTTCGTTCATCGCTTTGATTGCTTTCTTAAACTGGGGCATTTCGGCGACAGCGGGATATTTTGGATTTGAAGGCTTTACTCTTCAGTTTATTTTTTCCAAACTCTTTGCACCTTTGGCTTGGTTACTGGGAGTGCCTTGGTCCGATGCTCCGTTGGTGGGGAGTTTGCTTGGAACGAAAACGGTCATTAATGAGCTTGTGGCGTATCTCCAGATGGCGAGCGACATTGAGCATTCATCTTTTGGTCATGCCAAGAGCGTGGTGATTGCCACCTATGCGCTCTGTGGTTTTGCTAATTTTAGTTCAATCGGTATCCAAGTCGGCGGCCTTGCCACGATGGCACCCAATCGAAGAACCGATTTTGCGAAATTAGGCCTTCGCGCAATGATTGCGGGTTCGTTGACTTCTTTCCAAACGGCAGCGATGGCTGGTATGCTGCTCTAACTTAAGAAAGTTCAGGTTGGATTCGTGCAGCACTACGCAGTCAGTGACCGAGGATGCAGGCGAGAACGCAACGAGGATGCATTTTGGGTATCCGACCGGATACGCTGTTTTGTTGTAGCCGATGGGATGGGCGGGCACGCTGGTGGGCAACGTGCTTCTCGGTTGGCGGTCTCGATTATTGAAAAAGTGGTTCACGATCATTTAGACGAGGTTGAGCTCGAACAATATCCACAGCTTTTAGGGGATTCGATACGAACTGCTTCCAAGCAGATCTATCGGGAAAGCCAGGATAAAACAGAGCTTCGTGGGATGGGTACAACGGTAACGGCTTTGTTGCTGAAGAATGGGCGAGCAACGATTGCTCATGTGGGAGATAGCCGAGCCTATCTTATTCGCTCGGGAGAAATCCAGCAACTAACCGAAGATCATTCGTTGGTTCAAGAACAATGTCGAGCGGGTTTTCTGACGCCTGATCAAGCGAAATCAAGCCGTTATCGTAACATTATCACTCGTTCTGTAGGCTTTGAAGATGACGTGGACGTCGATATGACGTCTTTGGATGCCTTAGAAGGAGATGTCTTTCTTCTGTGTACCGATGGCCTGAATACTTTGGTAGAAGATGAGGAGATTCTTCAGGCGTTGCAAACAGTGGAGCCCCACAATGCTTCTCAACATCTGGTCGATCTGGCGAACAGTCGGGGTGGGCATGATAACACCACCATCGTCTTAGTTTATGTTTAAGTGGATTTTTGCCGGGATGATGCTTGGATTTTTACTGATCCAAAACGAGGGTTTACAACGTGAAAACCAGACCCTATCCAACCATAATAGGGCTCTTCAAGATTCTGACTGGGATCGAAGCACCCGTGAAATGCAGGCTTACCTCGATGAAATCGAGCAAATCTTTAAGCCCACGCCGAACGAATGGCCTGTTCTAGGTCCGATCTCCAGCGGCTTTGGGTTTCGCTTAGACCCGTTTTCGAATCAAGTCGCGATGCATTCCGGAGTTGATATCGTAGCGCCTCATGGAACCTCCGTGGCTGCTTCAGCACCGGGCCGAGTTGTGTTTTCGGGCGACGGCGGAGCCTTGGGGTACTTGATTGTTTTAGAGCATGCAAATTCGATCCGAAGCTTTTACGGTCATCTCTCCAATACGAGTGTTCGGCAAGGCGAATACGTTGCTCGCAAGCAAAAGATAGGTGAAGTTGGGAGTACCGGTAAGAGCACCGGCCCTCATCTTCATTATGCGATTCAAGAATTGGGAGTTTATCGAGATCCTATGGAGTACTTAGATTAGATGCAGGTCATTCGATGTTCTCAAGATATGCTTGATTGGCCGAGTTCTCTAAAAAGAGCGTTTGTGCCCACCATGGGAGCTCTTCATAACGGTCACTTAGCCCTCCTGCGTGAAGCACGTCAGGAATGTGAAGAAGTCGTTGTGTCCATTTTGGTGAATCCTTTGCAATTTGGTACCGACGAAGATTTTGCTTCTTATCCTCGTACGCTCGAACGTGACTTAGAGCTTTGTCATGAAGCCGGAGTGGATATTGTTTTTTGTCCTCTTGCTTCAGATATTTATCATCCGGCTTTTGACACTCGGATTTGCGGCGGTTGGTTGGCAAAGCAATATTGCGGAGTCAGTCGCCCTATTTTTTTTGAGGGTGTTTTGACGGTTGTGAATATCTTGTTCAATTTGGTTCGACCGAATCGAGCCTACTTTGGAGAAAAAGATTTTCAGCAGCTGTTCTTGATCCAAAAAATGGTTCGAGATCTTTGGATCCCCGTCCATATTGTTGGGGTTCCTGTTGTGCGAGAGTCAAACGGTTTGGCTCTGTCCTCTCGAAACGCTTACTTGACACGGGAACAAAGGCAAGAAGCGAGCTGTCTCTATCAAGCAATTTGCACCGTACGAGAATCGGTTCTGGAAGGTGAAAAAAGCATCGATACGCTTCGGAAAATAGCTCTTAAACAGATATCGCTTGAACTAGACTACTTGGAGTTTGTCAGCGAAATATCTCTGAAGCCGATCGAGGGCTTTGTTTCGGAGAATGTTCGGTTGTTGATTGCTGCTTACATTGGCAACAAGCCTCGGGTTCGATTAATCGATAATGGCATCGTGAGCGATTCCAATGCTTGCCAGTTAGGAAATCGGTCGCTATAGAAGGCTGAATAAATAGGAGTTTTCGATGAAAACAGGAAAAATATTCGCATCGGTTATTTCAATTGTCTTACTTTGGTTTTTCATGGATTTTGTTCTGCATGGAATATTGCTGGACTCACTTTACAAAGAAAGTGCTTCTGTGTGGCGCCCCATGGAAGAAATGAGTCACGCAGCTGGTTTTGCTGTTTCTGTGATTCAGGCTTTATTCTTTGTTCTCTTTAACCTTGCCGTATCCAAAGTGCAAAATTGGCGTTCAGGCCTTAGAATGGGTTTGGGAATTGGAGTTATCGTTGGAGTCTGCATGGCCAATTTCTACCTCTATCTTCCGATCCCGATTGCGTTAGCCCTTGGATGGATGTTCGGAAATGCGATCGAATACGGATTTGCAGGAATCCTGGTCGGTTTTTGGGAAGCTCGTTGTTCCAAGTAGTTGCAGGATGCAGAAACAAGGCGATATAATGCCCGGATGACAAAATTAGCCTGTGTGGTGTTGTGTGCGGGTCAAGGAACTCGGATGAAGAGTTCCCGCTCCAAAATGGTTCAGACTTGTTTAGAGAAACCGTTGTGCCGCTGGAGCTTGGATGTTGCATCCTCGCTGGACCCCGAACACTTATTGGCGGTTGTCGGTTTCCAACAAGAGCAGGTTCGGCTTGTTTTGCCGGATTCTGCACAGACAGTCGTGCAGTCTCAGCAGTTAGGAACGGGGCATGCGCTTCAACAGGCGTTTCGAGCTTTGGAAAAATCGTTCTCCGGCGCAGTCATGGTGTTGTACGGAGATACTCCTTTGATCCGGGCCGAGACACTTCGTCAGTTGCTCGACTCTTTGCAAGGCAATGAGATGGCCATGCTCACCTCATTCGTTCAAAATCCAAGGGGTTACGGTCGAATCATTCGCGACAATTCAGGCTTACTGTGCGGAGTGGTGGAAGAAAAAGAGGCCACGCTCGAGCAGCGAGCAATCGCTGAGATCAATTCGGGGATCTATGTGTTTCGAACAGATTTCCTGCTCAAGCACTTATTCAAACTGACAAACAACAATTATCAGCAAGAGTACTACCTAACGGATCTGGTTGCGTGTGCGGCCGGTTCGGTAGCCACCGTATTGGTTGATGAAGCCGAGACTTTAGGGGTGAATGATTACACGCAATTGGCCTATGCTGAGAGCGTCTTACGCCAACGGATCAATACCCACTGGATGCGCCAAGGGGTTCAAATGGTAGATCCTGTCTCTACTTATATTGGACCCGACGTGACCATTGAGCCGGATACGTTCATTGAGCCTGGGGTGCAGATTTCCGGAAAAACTCGAATTGAAACAGGCGCTCGGATTAAAGCCTATTCGGTGATAGAAGAATCGGAAATAGGAGCTGGTACTCAGGTAGGACCTTTTGCTCATCTTAGATCTGGAAGTCGGCTGGGGGAAAAATGCAAAATTGGTAACTTTGTTGAAACAAAAAAAGCGAGTTTCAAAAAAGGATCCAAAGTGAATCATTTAGCCTATATCGGAGACGCAGAAGTAGGTGAATTTTGCAATATTGGGGCGGGTACCATTACCTGCAATTACGATGGAACTCGAAAGCATTCGATCCAAGTTGAAGATGGCGTTTTTGTTGGATCCAACAGCACTTTGATAGCCCCAGTTAAGCTCGGAAAAGGAAGCTATGTTGGAGCAGGCAGTGTCGTGACACAAGACGTTCCAGCTCAGGCTTTGGCGCTGGGCCGTGCTCGGCAAGTCAACAAAGAAGGCCGAATGAAGAAAAATAATTAAAGGCCGCTGACGATCTCAAATCCGCTTGAAACCGAGCGGCCCTTCATCTTCAGCACCAAGCGGTTTACTTCGTTCACTGCCATCCATTTTTCTTCAGCTGGCATCGCGATCAGACTATGTTGGTTGTAGTAATAGTAGACGTTAAAGGTGTTTTCTTTTCGAACGATACTTTGGATGTGGTAGCGAAGATTGATTTCTTTGATGTGCGAATAGGTTTCATCCAGCTTTTTTTGAAGCTGAGAAAAATGATAATCATCCGATGGATCGGCGGTTCCGTTGGTTTCTAGGTAATCCGGTGCGACCATGGCCATAATCTCGGAGACCGAGCGATTGAGAATAGCGGTCTTGTAATTCTCCATAAATTCAGAAATGGCTCGATTTTGTTTGGTGTCAGGAATACTCGAGTTCGGGAGCAATCTTGGCTTGCAAGCGGACAAGAATGTGATGAGGACAACAGCCAAGACCCTCACGATCGTTTTTGTTGACATAGATAAATCTCCTCTACTATTCTGTATCCTTGATGTTTAAGATGAGCAACCCAGTTTTTGGGCTCTTGAGTGGGGTCTTTTGGTTCGCTTGTTCCCCCCAAGCAGTTCAGGTTGAATCTGGCCCTGTTCGGCCGGGAACCGTGATTATTGGTCTTTCACAGGAACCGGACTCGTTATTTGTTCCGTTTAAGGAGATGATGGTCTCAGAAGAGATCGTGCGAATTGGGAATTACACGTTGACCATTTTCAATGAGAATTGGGATCTGATTCCGTGGGCGGCTAAGGAGATACCAACGCTTGCCAATGGTGGTTTGCAGCTTTTTATCGAGAATGGTGCAAAAAAAATGCGAACCACTTGGAAGATTCGAGATGATTTTTTCTGGGCAGATGGCAAGCCGTTGGTGGCTGATGACTTTATTCTGAACTATGAAATTACACAGGATCCAACGCAAGAAGTCATCGATCGCACCAGCATCGAAGCCATTGAAAAGATGGAGCAAAAAGACCCTAAAACCTTGGTCATTACCTGGAAAGAGCACTACGCTTATTATCATAATTATCGAAATCACGAAGCGCTTCCAGCTCATATTATCGGGCCGATTTATCGAGCAAATCCAGAGAAGCTCAAACAACATGAATTTGGGCAGCAGCCTCTTCTTGCGGGTGCGTTTACGATTCATCAGTGGCTACCCGGAGAAACGATCAGGGCTCGTCGCAACCTTTTTGCCAAGGGTAAGCACCGTCCTAAGCTCGACGAAATCATTTGGCGCATCATTCCTCAGACGAACACGCTCGAATCGAATTTAGTGGCAGGAGATATCGATGCCATTTCTTCCGTGGGCTTGGATTTAGATCAGGCGCTTAACTTTCAAAAGCGCTTTGGGAAAGATTATCATTTTTACTTTACCCCAGGACTGCTTTGGGAGCACATCGATTTCAACTTGGACAACCCCATTCTACAGGATAAGCGTGTTCGACAAGCCTTGGCGTATGGAGCAAATCGAGCCAAAATTGCCGACTTGCTCTTTGCGGGTAAGCAGCCTGTGGCCCATGGAACAGAGCCCGAAAAGTCTCCATTTTATAATGCGGATGTACGAAAATACGCATACGATGTTTCGAGAGCGAATCAGCTTTTAGAGGAAGCCGGTTGGCTTTTAAGCAAGCCCAAAGAAATACGTCGAAAAAATGGAAAACCGCTCAAGCTTGTCTTGATGAGTACTTCGGGCAATAAATCGCGAGAGCGTGTTGAACAGTTGCTTCAAGCGGAATGGCGTAAAATTGGGGTAGAGATTGAGATTAAGAATCAACCTGCCAAGGTCTTCTTCTCAGAAACCGTTCATAAACGAAGGTTTCAACACATGGCGCTTTATTCCTGGGTGAAAGACCCTGTCAAACTATCGGATACTCTTTGGCGCTGCGATCATATTCCGAGAGAGTCCAACAGTTTTTTAGGCCAAAATATACCGGGATTTTGCGATGCAAAGGTGGATCAGCTTTTAAAATCAGCTTCGTTGGAGCTGAATGTGCTTAAGCGTATTCGTTTGGGTCAAGAATTAGAAGCGGTTTTAGCAGAAGAGCTTCCTGCCTTACCGCTCTATTTTCGAGTGGAAGTAACCATTACTAAAAAAGGCCTCAAAAATTGGAAACCAACCGGAATTTTGCAACCTGTCACTTGGAATGCCCACGAATGGAGTTGGTAGGGTGAAAGTCTTGGGAATTCGATTTTTGCAAATGGGGCTCATTCTTGCTGCGTTGAGCGTTTTTCTCTTTGTGTTGATGCTTAAAATGCCGGGAAATCCCGTTGATCTGCTGATCACCAGCAACCCTCGTATCAAAGCGGAAGATGTGATCCGACTCAAAAAGTTAAAAGGACTCGATCAGCCCTGGTATGTTCAGTACCTGCGTTGGATGTGGGGTTATTATGAACCCTTGAAAGCCCCAATGCTGGGTTCTACCTTGCCTCAAAATGCCCATGTGCTTTTTGGCGGCCAATTATCGGGGGGACGTGTTTGGTATGTCGTTAAAAATGAGTCGGGCCTTGAGTCTGTCGGCACGATTTGGAAAAAACAGCACCCTGTGAGCAAGGTTGGAGTTTTGCCCATACCCAGTCAAGTGATGGATGTTCCGAAGCATTTTACGCTTGATTTAAATCGTTTCGTGATGGGAGGGGACGAGAAATTGCACTTTGAGCTTATTCACGGCAGTCCAGGAATGCTTGATTCTTCGGGGGTTTACACTTGGCCAGAAAGAGGTCGAGGTCAAAAGGCAATCCAGTTCTCTGTGCGAAATAAAATAGGAGACCAAGCCTTCGGAGCTTTTTCCGTTGAACGCGATCCAATGCCGAATCTAAAAATTTTTAATCGAGGATTTATCTTTGTACTATTAGGAGATACACAGGCGATGGGTTTTTCAAATACCTACAAGCGACCTGTTTGGGAGCTCTTAAAAGGTCGAGTGGCGAATACCCTCGCGCTCATGATTCCGGCAATTTTGCTTTCGCTTTTGATTGCTTTGCCTCTTGGAATCTATACTGCGCGTCGGCAATACTCTTGGTCTGATTATGGACTCAATTTTTTGGCGTTTATTGGGATATCGTTGCCGGTATTTTGGTTCGGCATCTTGATTATGTATATTTTTGCTGAGCGTCTTCAATGGTTTCCTGCAGGAGGAATTTTAACTCCTGGAGTTGAAAAAGATGAACTTTGGAACCAACTGGTGAACCGTTTTTCGCATGCGGTTTTGCCTGTCTGTGTATTGTCTATCGCGTATGCAGGCAGATGGCTTCGTTACATGCGGGCATCGATGTTGGAAATTTTGCCTTCCGATTATATTCGAACCGCTCGCGCCAAAGGCTTAAGTGAAAACAAAGTGATTTTTAAGCATGCTCTTCGAAATGCTTTGATTCCCATTGTAACCTTGTTGGCCCTCTCGATCCCAGTTTTGTTTGGGGGAGCTGTGTTGACTGAGACGGTGTTTTCATGGCCTGGAATGGGGCGTTTGCAATACGATGCAATTTTAAATTCTGACTATTATGTTGCAATTGTTGTGTTTTTAATATCGGCTTTTTGGGTGATGGTTGGTAATCTGTTGGCCGATGGGTTGTATCGTTGGGTGGATCCTAGAATGAGAAATTCATGACAAAGACCCATCAACAGCTTATTTGGAAGCGCTTTCGGAATCATCAATTGGCTTTTTATGCCAGCATTGTGCTGTTGATACTCTGCATGCTTGCGCTGGCGGCAGGATGGATCGAAGCTCTTTTAGGGGTTTCACACGATATGGCCGATTTGTCCTTGATAAATTCTCCGGCAGGCTGGCCTCATTTGATGGGAACCAATGAATTGGGGCAGGATGTTTTTACACGGCTTCTTTTTGGAGGGCGAATTTCCCTCACAGTGGGCGTTTTATCTGCCCTGACATCGGCCTTGATAGGCGCGTTGATTGGCCTGCTTGCGGGTTTTTATGGCGGAGTATTGGATTCGGTCTTGATGCGATTCACCGATGCGATGCTTTCAATTCCGGTATTGCCGTTGATGATTGTCTTCTCAGCCATTGATTTGAAAATGATTTTTGGTAGCGAGAGCATGATGGATGGGAACTGGGCTTCGGTGCTTAAGCTCATTTTAATTATTGTTTTTTTTGGATGGATGACTGTCGCAAGGCTCGCACGCGCTGCTGCCATGCAACTCAAAACCCTGGAATTTGTGACGGCTGCTCGGTCGCTTGGAGCAACGGATATTCGACTTTTGTGGGTTCATATTTTGCCGAATTCCCTAGCGCCGATTATCGTGGCTGCGACCTTGGAAGTAGGCGGCAATATTTTGTATGAAGCGAGCTTAAGCTTTTTAGGGCTTGGGATCCAACCCCCTGTATCTTCCTGGGGGAACATGTTGAACAGCGCGATGGATTATATGAAAACAGATCCAAGCTTAGCGTTCTGGCCTGGTTTTTTTATTTTGATTACCGTCGCTTGCTTTAATTTTTTTGGTGATGGAATGCGAGACGCTCTTGACCCTCATCGGGTGATGAAGCATTAACATGAGCTATATGGTGAAGACTCTTAAAAGGTGGCTTAGACGCTATGGGCTGGCCGAAATATTTGCGATTCTGGGAGTGTATGCAGGCTACTTTTTGTCCGAGCATTTTGCGGATGTTCATTGGATAGCTGCCTATGCGGGTGCGATGGGAGAGAATGTTGGTTTTTATGGAACGCTGGTTGTTCAGCGTGTACGAGCCAAGGAAAATCTATGGCATATCTTGACAGAGTTTGGACCTGCTGAGATTTTAGACAGTCTGATTATCCGACCTCTTTCTCTTTTCGTTGGAGCAGAGATGATGGGGCCTATGGTAGGGCTCTTGGTAGGCAAACTGGCCGGAGATGTGGTGTTTTACATTCCTGTTGTTCTGACTCACGAGTGGATGAGAAAGTATCGATCGCAGCAAGATTAAGCTACTGGGATGGGCTTGCTGGATTTTCATCCAAAACGACTGCTTGTCCTGGGGTATTCACGGTGATTGCTGAAAAGTCTGTGACCGTTGTGTTGTCGCGCAAAGCAGCTTCTTCCGGGGATTCTTCGGCTGCGTTTTGCTGGGCTGTTGCTCCGAAACAAGCACTGCTCTCCAAGATTGCGTTCGCTGCTTTTTTGTGAACGGCTTTCAGTTTAGCTTGGTAAAGGGCCATATTCTCAAAGTCGTTGATTCGGGTGGCTTCTTGAAGTCTGTCGTAAGCGGTCTGAACCATTTGAGCCAATCGTTCGACTATTTCGATCTGGCGATTGACACAGGCTTTTTGATCCGCGAGAGCACCCGGACGCTCCGCGATTCGTTTCAGTTGAGCTAGCACTTGTTGTATTTCGCTCAGCGGTTTGGGGGTTTTGTTGGGCTGCGTTTCAGAAGACGAACCCGCTGCCTGGTTGCTTTTGAGTGCTTTTTTCCAAGCTTCGCTTAGTAAACCCTTGGAAAAGATAGGAGCGGAGAGCGCCAGAGTGAAGAGCAATAGAGATCGCATTTGACCAGTTTAGCAGATGCTCAGACTGAAAATCGAGCCTTATGGAGTGGAGGATCGCGATCGAGTCACAGAATGTACGCCGCGTATGGATTGCAGGCGTTTCAAGACACACTTGAGTTCTTCTAAATCTTGAACGCAGCATTTAAAAGTGTTGATCGCTTGACCGTTATCCATGGCTCGGCAATTCGCTTCCAAGATATTAATGTTCATTTTGCTAAAAGCCATAGATATGCTCGCCAGCATACCACCTCGATGATCTGTAATGATTCGAATGTAGATCGGTCGCGCTGTAAAGACTTGGTTGTTCCAAAAGACTTCGATTCGTCGGTTCTGGTCTAATTCATGAATTTTTTGGCAGTTGCTTCGGTGAATGGTAAGGCCACGTCCGCGCGTTACAAAACCGATCACGGGGTCATCTTTGATGGGCATGCAGCATCGAGCGTAATGAACGAGAATGTGCTCAATACCTTCGACTTTAATCCCTGTTGTGGCTTTTTTGGAAAATCGGTCTATCAATCTTCCCAGGGTGCTCTTGGGTTCATCGGGCCTAATTTGCCCCAGCTGTTCAGAAGGAAATATTTTTTGGATAATATTCCGGGGTTCCAGTTTGCCATAACCCAAAGCGCTGAGTCCATCTTGACTCAAAAAATCTTGAAGCCCTTCATGCTGAGCCCATTTTTGAAGGCTAGTGCCATATCGACGAAATTCTTTTTCTAGTAGTTCACGTCCAATGGCTTCGCTTTTTTCGCGTTCCTGCTGTTTGAGAAGATTGCGAATTTTCGTTCGGGCTTTCGAGGTTTTGACGTAATCCAACCAAGAGCGATTGGGGAGTTGATTTTTATGCGTGATAATTTCGCAGGTATCTCCACTTTGGAGTACCTGTCTTAAAGGAGCCATTTGATTGTTGACTCGAGCCGAGACGCAATGCATTCCCAGATCGGAATGAATCGCAAAAGCAAAGTCTAGAATGGTTGCATTCTGAGGGAGCTCAATCACATCGCCCTTGGGCGTAAAAACATAAACTTCCTCGGAAAATAGGTCAACCTTGACCGAATCTAAAAACTCATTCGGATCTTTGAGTTCACGTTGCCAGCTCATGAGTTGCGTTAACCAGGAGAATCCACGATCCGCTGCATCCGTCGCTAACACCGGTTGGCTGAAATTTTCTTTGTATTTCCAATGAGCAGCGATGCCGGATTCCGCAACTTGATGCATCTCAAAAGTTCGAATCTGCACTTCAATGCGATCTCCCTTAGAGCCAATCAGAGTTGTATGAAGGCTTCGATAGCCATTAGGCTTTGGCATGGCGATGTAGTCTTTGAATTTTCCGGGTACCGGCTTCCAAATGGTGTGCACCGCTCCCAGGGCTTCGTAGCATTGGCTGATGGAATCGACTGAAATCCGAAACGCGATCAGATCGTGAATGTCTTCAAAATTCAAACATTTATCGACCATTTTGCGATAGGTTGACCACAGGTGTTTAGGTCTTCCAGAAATCTCAAAGTGCTGGATTCCTGAACCGCTCATGGCTCGATGGATATCGGTTAAAATCTCTTCAATGAATCTCGATCGTTCGCGCTTCGTCTTTCCGATTTTTTCTTTGAGTTCTTGGTAATTCAGAGGTTTTAGGTATTTGAAGCTGAGGTCTTCGAGTTCGACTTTAATCCAGCCAATGCCAAGACGATTCGCAAGCGGAGCGTAAATCTCTAAGGTCTCTTCCGCAATCAGCTCTTGTTTTTCGGGCTTCATGTATTGAAGCGTGCGCATGTTGTGCAGTCGATCGGCTAGCTTGACCAATAGAACCCGAATATCTTTGGACATCGCTACCAACATTTTCCGGAAGTTTTCGGCCATTTTTTCTTCGGTGCTTTTAAATTGCACTTGAGATAGCTTGGTGACGCCATCGACCAAATGAGCAATGTCTTTTCCAAAAAGGGTCTGAATTTCTTCGAGAGTAGCCAGGGTATCTTCCACCGTATCATGGAGCAAACCCGTGCAAATGCTAGCTTCATCGAGCTTGAGCTCTGCCAGGATTTTGGCGACTTCCATCGGGTGGCTTAAGTAGGGCTCTCCGCTTTTTCGAACTTGGCCTGCGTGCACTTTGGCAGAGTAGACGTAGGCTTTTTGAATCAGGTCCAAATCAGCGGTTGGGTGATAATTTTTTATCATTTCGAAAATATCACTCAAACGAATCATGAGACTCTTAAGTTACCACGTTATTGGCGATTATCATACCGAATCTCGGATCTTGGGTGTTTGGCAGGCACTCAAAATGATAGGCTCCATTGACAAAACCCTCTCTTTGAGGTCTTATCGAGCATCTAGGAGTTTTTTGAACATGGTTGTTATTCGACTTTCTCGTCGTGGGGCTAAGAATCGTCCGTTTTATGGTGTCATGGTGGCTGATCATCGTATGCCGCGCGATGGCCGCTTTATTGAGCAAGTTGGATACTACGATCCCAGAGCTGAAAAGGCTCCTATCAGTCTCAAAATGGATCGGATTGAACACTGGCAGAAATTGGGAGCAAAACCTTCTGACACAGTTGGGAACCTGATTAAGCGTTTTCGAGCCATCCAGCCTGCTGCTTAAACTGTGAAAGAACTTGTGCATTATCTCGTAACTTCTTTGGTGGAACACCCAGAAGAAGTTCAGATAGAAGAAAAGCAGTCAGAACAAGATACGACCTATGCTATTCATGTTTCCCGCGCTGATTTAGGGAAGGTCATTGGCAAAAAAGGCCGAACAGCAAAAGCCATGCGCATTTTGATTTCTGCTTTTGCTGCGCATCAAAATCGTGTGATTGGCTTAGAGATAGTGGAGCCTCCTGTTGAGCAAAAATCCGATGAATCCGTTGCCGCCTGATTGGGTCTGTCTAGGAAAAGTCGGACGAGCTCACGGTATTGAAGGGGCTCTTATTTGCCGCCTCTTTCATCCAGATGGGGAAGTTCTTCGACCCGGCATCGAGCTTGCTTTGGTGCAAAGGGAAGTTCGTTACTTGAGTATTGAACAGATTCTACCGGGAGCTCGTGTGCGTCTGCGGTCGATTGACACTCGCACTCAGGCAGAGCAGCTGGTCAACTCTGAAATATGGGTTCGTCGGACGGATTTTCCCGATTTAGCTCAAGATGAGATTTACTTGGCAGATCTCGTGGGATTTTCAGCCTTGAATCTCGAAGGAAAGATCTTGGGTGTTGTCTCGGGATTTAGCGATAATCGCGCGCAAACCCTTGTGGAATTGAATGGTAGCTTTTTGGTGCCTTTCGTAAAGCCAATTCTGTGTTCAGTGGATGAAAAAACGCGGACCATTTTTTTAGATTATTCGGATGAAGTTTAGTTTAGTCGCGCTATTTCCAGAATCAACGCGTTCGATTTTGAACTCTTCCATGATAGCTCGGGCTCAACGGCAAGGTTTAGTCGATGTTGAAGAAGTTCCAATCCGAGATTTTGCCAAAGACAAGCATAAAACGGTTGATGATGCTCCTTGCGGGGGCGGAGCAGGTCAGATTTTGCGTGTGGACGTTGTTGTTTCGGCTTTACGTTCCGTGTTACAAGAAGGCACATCGACACGCATTATCTTAACGGATCCTGCTGGGAAGCAATTTAAGCAAGCCGACGCAAAACGCCTGGCTTCCTATGAGCACTTGGTGTTTGTTTGTGGGCGCTACGAAGGAATTGATGCTCGTATTCAGCATTATGTGGATGAGTCCTTGTCTATTGGAGACTACGTGCTGACTGGGGGAGAGCTTGCTGCTTTAGTCATGATCGATGCCACGCTTCGGCATATTCCAGGTGTCTTGGGAAATCCAGAATCGCTCTTGGAAGAATCGCATACCGAAGGCATTGCGAAAGAATACCCTCAGTATACCAAGCCGATTGAGTTTGAAGAACATCGAGTGCCTGAGGTTTTGCTGTCTGGAAATCATGCATTGATTCAGGCATTTCGATCGGATCGCAGTCACAGCGAGTAGACTTCGCACCTGTTTGAATAGGTGTGCGTTTCATGGCAACAAGAATGCATGCAAGCGTATTTGGATTTCCTTCAGCACATTCTTTTGAACGGCCAAACCAAAGAGGATCGAACTGGAGTCGGAACACGCAGTGTGTTCGGTTATCAAATGCGTTTCGATTTGAGCCTTGGGTTTCCTTTGGTCACGACCAAGCAAGTTCATGCGAAGTCAATCGTTCATGAGCTTCTTTGGTTTTTAAAGGGCGAGACCAATATTGCTTACTTGCAAGATAACGGTATCCGAATTTGGAACGAATGGGCGGATAGCCACGGAAATCTGGGGCCTATTTACGGTCATCAATGGCGGAATTTTGGAGGCGTAGATCAGATTGCCTGGCTGATTCATGAAATTAAGACCAATCCCAATTCGAGAAGGCTTATTGTTTCTTCTTGGAATCCTCCCGATTTGCCCAAAATGGCCTTAGCGCCTTGTCACACGCTTTTTCAGTTTTACGTTTGCGAGGGCAAGCTTTCTTGCCAGCTTTATCAACGAAGCGGCGATGCTTTCTTAGGGGTTCCATTTAACATTGCATCTTATGCATTGTTGACGCATTTGGTTGCTCAAGTTTGCGATCTTCAGGTTGGAGAGTATATTCATACCTTTGGAGATGCGCATATTTACTCCAATCATTTCGAGCCAGTGCAGATCCAATTAGCTCGAGCGCCATTGCCGTTGCCTGCATTGAAGCTCAATGCCGCAGTGAAAGATATTTTTGCTTTTCAGTTTGAAGATATCGAAATCCTAAGCTATCAGCATCATCCACGGCTATCGGCTCCGGTAGCGATATGAAAAAAATCACTCTCATTGCTGCGATGGATAAAAACCGCGTCATCGGTTTTCAAGGAAGTCTTCCTTGGCGATTGATGTCCGAACTTCAGCACTTTAAAGAAAAAACACTGGGTAAGCCTGTGATCATGGGCCGAAAAACCTTTGAATCTTTAGGGGGAAAGACTCTGGTTGGCCGAGAGATTCGGGTGGTATCCCATCGGGGTTTGTCCTTAGAAGCTGCGCTTCAATCTAAGTGTGAAGCACCTGAGCTGATGATTGCTGGAGGAGGAGAAATATTTCGAGCTGCTTTGCCGTTTGCAACCCATATGATCTTATCAACGGTTGAGGGAGAATACCCTGGAGACGTTTTCTTTCCTGATTTTTTAGCTTCGGAATGGAATCTCGATCGGGAAGAGCCACGAGAAGGTTTTTGTGTGAGATATTATTCCCGCAGATAAAACCCTCCGGGACTCTTGTTAACCCGAAAGAGAAAAATTTTGCCAATGCTTGTGCTAGCCGAGTTTCGCAACTGCCGCTAAGAGCAAAAGAGCCACAATATTGGCGATCTTGATCATTGGATTAATCGCAGGTCCTGCTGTGTCTTTATACGGATCGCCTACGGTATCGCCGGTAACGGCCGCTTTGTGAGCTTCCGATCCTTTGCCTCCGAAGAAACCTTCTTCAATGTACTTCTTAGCGTTATCCCATGCGCCTCCACCGGAAGTCATGGAAAGCCCAACAAAGAGTCCTGTGACCACAAGCCCCAAGAGCATTGAGCCCAGGGTGACTAGCGCTTCGCGCTGACCGACAGCACCCCACATGGCAAAGAACACCAGAACCGGAGCGACAACCGGCAGCAAGCTTGGCAAGATCATTTCATGAATGGCTTTTTTGGTCAAAATATCGACTGCTTTACCGTAATCCGGTTTTCCAGTTCCATCCATGATGCCTGGGATTTCTTTAAACTGTCGACGGACTTCCAGAACAACCGACTGGGCAGCTCGACCAACTGCCATCATGCTCATCGCACCAAACAAGTAAGGCAGCAGACCGCCTAAGAACAGGCCAATCATGACATAAGCATCTTCCAGCGAAAACGAAAGTGTGTGCTGAGGAAAGTAATAGCGAGCATCTTCAATAAATGCTGCAAATAGAACCAACGAAGCAAAACCCGCCGAACCAATCGCATAGCCTTTGGTCACCGCTTTGGTGGTGTTTCCAACCGCGTCCAAAGCATCCGTCGTTTTTCGGACTTCCGGAGGCATGTTGGACATTTCGGCAATTCCGCCTGCGTTATCAGTGACTGGACCGTAGGCATCGAGAGCGACAATCATTCCGGCAACTGCGAGCATGGTGGTGGCTGCTATGGCGATACCGAATAATCCAGCGTTTTGATAAGAAACCAAAATACCTGCGCAAATCACAAGAGCGGGCAGGGCAGTTGCTTCCATGGAAACGGCAATCCCTTGAATGATGTTCGTACCGTGGCCGGTGACCGAGCTTTCAGCAATGCTTCGAACTGGGCGATAGTTCGTCATCGTGTAGTATTCGGTAATGCGCATGATAAGCCCGGTGACAACCAAACCGGTCAAGCAGCAATAGAACAAATTGAGCCCGGTGAAAGTGCCATGAGTGGTTGTCAAAACAGTATCCAGGCCTAACCAGCACTGGCAGATGAGAGCGATGGCAATCGCTGAGGTGACTGCGGTCACTGCGAAGCCTTTGTAGAGGGCACCCATGATGTTTTGAGAACGACCAAGTTTGACAAAAAAGGTTCCTAAAATGGAGGTTAACAAGCAAGCGCCGCCGATGATCATGGGGAAAGCCATCATCCATTCCATTTGGTCGCCGCTAAAGTAAGTTCCCGCCAACAACATCGTTCCTACCAAAGTCACCACATAGGTTTCAAAGAGATCCGCTGCCATACCCGCGCAGTCTCCCACGTTGTCTCCCACGTTGTCTGCGATGACCGCTGGGTTTCGAGGGTCATCTTCTGGAATTCCTGCTTCTACTTTCCCCACCATATCGGCTCCGACGTCTGCACCTTTGGTGAAGATTCCTCCGCCTAGTCGAGCAAAAATAGAGATTAAAGAAGCGCCAAAGCTCAAAGCGACCAAAGCCTCTAAAAGTGTACGGGTTTCAAGCTCGTAGGAGCGCAGGACCATGTAGTATCCCGTGATTCCTAGAATTCCCAGGGCAACGACCAGCAAGCCGGTAATGGCTCCCGATTTAAAAGCAATATCCAAAGCCGGTTGCAGGCCTTTTCGCGCTGCTTCGGCGGTTCGGACATTGGCCCGCACAGACAAATTCATGCCGACGTAACCAGCAATGCCCGATAAAATAGCACCTATTAAAAATCCAATACCAGCATAAAGACCTAACAGGGCGTAGATGGCAATGAATAGGATCGATCCAATCAGAGCAATCATTTGATATTGACGATTGAGATAAGCTTTTGCGCCTTCTTGAATGGCGAGGGCAATTTTTTGCATGGCTTCATTGCCCATGGGAGCCGCAAGAATCGATCGAACCATCAACAAGGCGTAAAAGACGGCAAGCGCCCCGCAGCCCAAAACCAGGGTATAGGTATTCATCATAGTGGCTGATGATTAATCATTTTAGCTAATGGCTGTCAAGTAAAGCTAATTTTAATTTGGATTCGAATAACTAGCTCCTGGATTGTGTTATTTTTTCGACATGGGTAACTTGATAGACCTTCTGCTTCAGGGCAATCTTGGTGAGCTCTTTAAGCGCTACTCGGATATCTGTTTAGCATTTTTAGTCGTGACGGTCATGACCCTGCTCATTGTGCCTGTTCCAACTTTTCTCATCGATTTGCTCATCTGCACCAATATTTCTATTGCCTTAACCATGCTTTTGGTGGCTCTCTATGTTTCCGATGCGCTGCATTTGTCTTCGTTTCCAACGATTTTGCTCGTAACAACTTTATTTCGTTTAGGGATTAACGTCGCAACCGCGCGACGCATTCTGCTCGATGCGGATGCAGGAACGGTGATTACGGCTTTTGGTGAGTTTACGGTGCAAGGGAACTTCATCGTGGGTGTCGTGATGTTTCTTTTATTGATGCTGATCAATATGCTGGTGATTGCCAAAGGCTCGGAACGTGTCGCAGAAGTGGCCGCACGATTCACCTTAGACGCTATGCCTGGCAAGCAAATGAGCATTGACGCGGATTTGCGAAACGGTTCGATTGATCTGGATACAGCGCGTAAAAAACGCATGGATCTGGGCCGAGAGAGTCAACTTTTCGGCGCCATGGACGGTGCCATGAAGTTTGTGAAAGGAGACGTTATTGCCGGGATTATTATCTTCATTCTGAATATCGTCGCAGGCATGAGCGTTGGTGTCCTGCAAAAGGGCATGACGGTGAATGAAGCCATCGAAACCTACTCGATTCTTTCCATTGGTGATGGACTGGTGAGCATTATACCCGCTTTGCTTATGTCGGTGTGCGCAGGCTTAATTGTGACACGCGTCAACTCTGGCGCCGAAGATTCCAATTTGGGTCAAGATATTGCGAATCAAGTTTTGGCTCAGCCCAAGGCCTTTGCCATTGCTTCTGCGTTTATTACCCTGGTTGGGCAAGTGCCCGGTTTGCCTCGTATTCCGTTCACGATTATAGGGCTTACGGTCGGTGGGATTGCGTACGCGCTATTTCGTGCACAGCAGCCTTCTTACGCGGGGGCTGTGGGTGCATCCATGGCAGATATGGAGCAAATTGTCTCCAAACGGGAGCAAAAGCTTGAAAAAGAGAAGAAAACAGCTTTGCAAAAAGCGAAGGCGCAAGAAGGCAATACCGCCAAAATGATGCCCGTTGTGACTCCCATTTCCCTGGAAGTCGCATCCGATCTGGTTCCGTTGGTCGATGACAGCTCAAACTTTTTGGCCGAGTTGATTCCCACGATGCGGGATGGTTTGTTTTACGAGCTAGGGATTCGATTTCCTGGAATCCGGGTACGCGGGAGCGATGCTTCCAGTGGGCCGGGGACTTATGTGGTTGCTATCAATGAGATCCCGGTAGCTGTGAATACGGTCGATTCCAGGATGTGCTTGGTCAATGATACACCCGATCGATTGAAACTGTTGGGAATCCAAGCAACGATAGCGGTGAACCCAGCTAATGGAGTGCCTTGTTCCTGGATGCCGAACGCTAAACAGGCATTGGCAGAACAGGCGGGTCTGACAACCTGGGACGCGGCGAGTTACATGGTCCTTCACCTTTCAGCTTCACTTCGAAAGCAAGCCGCTGATTTCGTTGGCATCCAAGAAGTTCAAAATATGCTGGACCAATTGGAACAAGCTTTCCCGGCTTTGGTGAAAGAAGTCATCCCCAAGGCGGTGAATCTATTTCAATTAACAGAGATTTTGAAGCGCCTGGTGGAAGAAGAAATCTCCATTCGAGATTTGAAAACCATCTTGCAGGCTTTGGCTGAATGGGGGCCTCACGAAAGCGATCCCGTACTCCTAACCGAGCAAGTAAGAATTTCGATGAAGCGTTATATGAGTCATAAGTTTACCGGAGGGCAACACACACTGGTTGTCTATCTGTTGGAGCCACAGCTGGAAGAAACGGTGAGTGCCGGAATTCAACATGGCTCTGCTGGAGGTTATTTGGCATTGGAACCCGAAGTCACAAACGATATCTTGACAGCCATTCGAAAAGAGATTTCAAATTTGCCTGCCACCGCGCAGCAACCCGTCATTTTGACTCCTCAAGAAATCCGGCGGTATTTTAGAAAATTGGTTGAGATTGAATTTCCGCATCTGGCGGTATTGAGTTATCAAGAATTGAGCTCGGATATCAATATTCAACCGATTGCTCGGATTGGCCTGGGCTAGAGACGATTGCCAAGTTGGGTATCTTGAACTAGATTGGGTGGAAACCATGAAATATTTTGTACTCACGCTGCTTTTCGCTGGGTCTTTGTTCGCAGAGCCGGAAGTTCGGATTATGATTGAATCTTCAGCCAAACTTCTGAAGATTGGTAGCGATACATTGACTCCTGGCAAAACAGGAATCGTTTTGAATGGAAAAGAAAGAGGTACTTACTCCCACAAGATAGAAGGTGAGCTTCTTTCCTATCAAGGACGGCAATTTAGAAATCATTTGGAAGTCAGGCAATCCAACCATAAACTGACACTGACGCATACTTTGCCGATGGAAGCTTATATCACAGGCGTTATTTCCAGCGAACTCCCAAACTCTTGGCCGCTGGAAGTTTTGAAAGCTCAGGCAATTGCAGCTCGAACTTATGCGATTTGGCAGATGTATCGCAAAGAGCATTTGGAATCGAGTGTTCTTGACCAGGTTTATCACGGTGTGCACCGCGAACACGCATTGGCCAAGCAGGCCGTGGAAGAGACTGCTGGCCAGGTACTCACGTACGACTCGAAGCCGGCGCATACTTATTTTCATGCTTGTTGTGGAGGGCATACGGCGAGTTCGTTGGAGGTATTTGGAAGCGACGAGTCTTATTTGCAGGGTGTGGAATGCCGCTATTGTCGCTCGGCTCCTACTTTTCGTTGGTCCTATTCTCTTTCGCGCTCAGAGTTGGACAAAAAGCTTGGATCAAAAATCAAAGATCTGCAAGCTTTCGGTGAGACCCAATCGGGTCGCATCAAAAGCTTTCGCTTTAAAAGCAAGCCTCAATTGCCAGATATGAAAGGAACTGATTTTCGCAGAGCGATTGGTTATAACGCGTTGCGCTCAACGCTTATTACCAAAACTTCGTTTGGATGGAGGCAGGCCGAATTCAAAGGGCGTGGCCATGGCCATGGAGTGGGGATGTGCCAATGGGGCGCTTTGGGGATGGCCAAGTTGGGAAAAGAGGCCAAAGAGATTCTTGAGCTTTATTATCCAGGTACGGAAGTCCGAAAGCTATATTAGCGGGGTTAGCTAGAGACACATGCGATGAGCTCTTGAAACAATTGTGGGCGATTTTCGAATAAAAAAATACTGGACGATGGAGAACTGTCAGATCATTCCATCGAGGCGAAGCAGCCGCTTAGTCATGGCCTTTTGGAGGATATACCTGAAGCCTACTTAATATCTGGCTCGGGCTGCTCGAAACATAGTTCAAATTTCTCATCTGGATTGACCCAACTCAAATTGAGAGGAAAATCAGTATTCATTTCAGGATAATGTGCCAAAAGCAGTACTTCGTCTTCTTCATCGCAGCTTGTGTAGTCTACTTGTTCTCGTTCGGCAGACGTTTTTATCTTATTTGTGTTCCAGATTATTCCTAGGGGATAATATTTTCCATCAGAATCTGCAAAAGCCACAACAGAGCCACAATCTCCAGGTGCTGAAAAACAAGTTCTATTGTTTGATTTGATATATATACTTTGAATTTCCTTGTCTTTGTCCCCAATTGGAACTTTACCTTTCTTTATTTCTGAATTGTTTAAAATAATTATGCCATCTGTTAATCCAGTTGAATGTCCAATTTTAAAAACACGATATTGCGTGTTTTTTTTTGATCAATTCTTCAAGTTTAGATAGATAAATAAAACTTGAAAATGCAACTAAATTAAAAGATTCTGGAGAAGCTTTTAAAAACAATAAATCCACATCTTGATGTCCAAATACGGCTCGAGAGCCGAGTTCTTTTATGGACACTGTTTCATTTTTTGATAGGTTCCTTTCTTTGGCATGATAACCCGTCAAGGCCAACTTTTCATTTACACCTCTTGTTAAGATACCTCCAATTGTAGTGCCAAGGCCTTTGGAGATAAACTTAGAGCAAAAATCATTTCCTGCTGACTCGCAAGAAAAGCACGCACCTCGTCGAGTGGACGTTACAAAGTTCAAAGTAAAAAATTTCTCATACGGTTCAAATCTCCTCCGCAGAGCATCGGGTTCTCGAGTATTATGAGGGACATTGATAATTAATGTTTCCGAATCATAGTTAAAGCTGCAGGGAACTACAGAGCCAAGCAATCGATCAAGCAATTTTTTCAGTTCTGGAGCCATTCTAGAACCCTGGTCGTAATCTTCGAAATCACTAGGCCTAAAATTTGCTAAAGAATCAGGAGTTAGGTCTTCGCCAATCGAATCCATAGGCTCCAAGCAGGCTCGCATACATAATTCCCGGTGGGATTTCCAGGCCGCTTTTACAAGTTCTTGGATCTCTTTTTTAGTGACAGGAGAAATATTTTTAGTGTCTTTCGCAATAGGAGCAGCGAGTGAGTCCAAAAGCTCCTGCTTTGCCTGAGTACTGTTTAAGATTTTACGAAATATTGTACGATATCGACGTGGCCAGTATGGTTTTTTTTCAGAAAAATACATGATTTCTTTGAATTGATTGGTTGCGGCATAGTGCTCTCTTGCTGATAAAGAAACATTGGCAACACCCCCAGCTTGACTGGACAAATGCTCGGATTTAGTGCCAAGAAGTCTTTCAGACACATCATCATGTCCATGCTGATGTGTGTTATTCAAGCAACTGGCACAGACAGTTACACCACAGGTTTTGCAAGAATATTTCCACCGAGTTAGCCCAAAGCTTTTCTTGCAGGAATGGCAAGAAGTTGAAGACTCTCCAGATTTCGATTCAACAGATTCTTGAACGTCGTGCTTTTCATGGGAATCAGCAGGCTTTGGAGAACTTGGTAGCAGTCGTATGTCTGGTGGCGTATAAGGGGCAGAATTAGGGGATTGTTCAAGAACTTCCGGCCTAAAATCAGACAAGGGTCCATTCTCGTTTGCGATTTCTGAAAAAAGCTCTGGTTTTACAGGCGCTGTTTGAAGTTCATAAAGTTCAGCTTGCATTTCTTCTTCAGACTCTTCTCCAGTGGGATTAAAACCAAATTGCCGTACCTTTTGAATTTTAGATTTGAGCTGTTTGATTTTCTCATCCCGTTCTCTTACAATTTGCTCATAAGATTTTTGACGATTAAATAATTTGAATTTCCAATCTTGTTTTTCTATATCTTTTTTTATTTTCTCGGCATTTTTAAAACTATTCTGAATAAAGTATGAAATATCGGCCATAAATGAAGACGGCATTAAGCCCTGAGAAACGCCAAAAACACGGTTTTGATACGCGAAAAATTTGTTCGCCTCTTTCACTATTTGATGCATCGGGCTAGAGAGGCTCGCTGCTCTTTCTGCGTAACAAATAGATGAGGCTAAAAAGATTTGTGAAATAAAAAAAGACAACTTATTCATAGCAGCTCCAGTTCGTTTGTCGTTATTTGATCTGAACGGTACTCCTACAACAGTTTTTGCGCAACAGTTTACTTTCTCCTCGAAATTCACTACCGATAAGGGGCTGGCAGGAGTCCAAGTAATTTCTTGATGAAGGTCTTGTTTTTGAGCTTGTCTGATTAAATCAACGGCTCCGACCAGGCCTGCTGCATAGTCATATGGCTTCGATCAACAACCCGCTTCAGACCGTGATTGCAAATCTGAGCGATCGGCTTTAGTCGTGTAGCCTGAATCATTTTGTGGAACTATTTGGAGTCGCTATGAATGGAGTTGCAGGTTTCTCAACCCGAACTGCTTGTTGTTTTCTTTTATGTTTTTTTTCGTTTTGTTTACTAGCGATGACAAATGATTCAGGCGGTGATTTCGTAGAAGAACAACCTAAACAAAATGCCACTCAACTGCCTGGCAATACGAACGCTGCTTGGTTGCCCGTATCCGTGCCATGGCAGAGAGCCCCCCACGTTTCGCTACCCATCTTTCCTCTGTTATCGGCGCTATCTTTTCTCGATTGGCCACAATTAGTGGACAACTCTTTACAGGAATTTCTTCGTCGTTTATCGCGTTGGCGTCCTCGGACAGTTAATAACAGGCTGGAGACACCACGCCATAGGCTTGCATGGACTCGAGACGTGCGAGAAGGTCGTGCTGGGGCCGGAGGCTTAACAACGACGGAAGTACGAGAAAGCTATCAAGGGCCATTTTCTCCAAACCAGTTCCGCACGAGTCGACAGGGGACCTATTTTCGGGATGATGTTGGCTGGAATCGCATCGAAGAGAGGACGATCTGTGATACAGGTAGCGGGTTGATTTATCGACGAGTATTGCAGCAACATTCGAACGAATTTGCGTTTCAGGCAGCAGCGCCGCGCTTGTATCTTAACGACCAGGGTAGCCGATCCGAAGATACGGTTCCATACGCCGACTTAGTGGGATCAATCTTGGCTACTGACAACCGGGCATTCGCGACGAATATACTCAGGGTGCTCAAGAACTCAGAGAAGCCGCTGCAAGGGAATACCGTAGAGGCTGCAAGAAAGGTTGCTCAGCGAATACTCGTATCAGAACGGCCTCAATCGGAGGCCGCGTTGGCTTTGGCCTATACCGAAGTTTATAGACTGAAACACAGTGGATACGACTCAGCAATGGACGTTTTTGGAAGGGGCGGAAGCTATATTCCGGCACGTACAGGAGCCCAAGAACGGAGCCAAGATTACACACTGGAGCAAGTCAAATATTCGTTTGATGTAATCGCAAGATTTAAAGCCGAAAAAAATCATCTGAAAAATGAAGACTCGGTTGTGAAGAAGCTGCGAAAGCTAGTCACCATTTTCGGATACGATATGAGACAGGAAATTATCAACAGACCTCTGTTCGGAGAATGTTTTTCAGAGGCTCGGGCTTCACGTTGTACACCGGAATTACCCGGGCATCGCGCGATCTCAGTTTCTGGAGAAGGCAATGCCTGTCTTTTGCGCTCGGTGTTGATCGGTGTTTTTCCAGAGCAAAGACAGCGGATAGCGAATTTGCCCAGCAGCGAGATTCGGAAGCAAGTTCGGGAGGCAATCAATGCCAGCCTTGCAGATCCAGAGACAGGCCGTTTGTTATTTCAAGATTATGAGGACTACCTCGATTTATTTGGTCGGCAATCGCTGTCTGACAGCATGACACACGAGTCTTACTTAAATCACTTTGTCAGTCGTGAAACGTTTGAAGGGCGAGAAATGATTGCTCTCTTGGCGCATGTGTATCAGCGAAGGATTTACGTTCATAATCAAGACCGGTATCTCGAAGAACAATTTGGTGACTCCAGGCATGAGCCCCTGCATTTGCATTTCACCGCGTATCTTGGAACAGAGCCATTTCCCAATCACTACGATGCGTATGTTCCTGTTCGGTTCATTAGCGAGCTGGAAACTTACGCTGAACGAACACTGTCCAGCGTTACCGCGGTGGCAGGTCGAAGGTTGGATTCAACAAACACAGAAGTTTTAAGCGCTAGAGCCTTTGAAATCATTAGTTCGTTAGAAACCAATTTTGAGATCTCTCAAGAATCAAGAGAAGCGTTACTGGTTGAATTGGAAAATATTTTGCGGTCTCCCTTCATCAGCGAGGCCTTTAAGCAGTTTCTTAGGCAAAAGCTGCAGAAGTTGATGTTGAGGCAATCGTTGCAGCATAGTTCTAGAAATTGGAATGATGATTCAGAACCTCCACCTGCTGCAGGAGGATCAAGTATTTTATTGGCAAGGAGTCTCAGAAACAGGAGGGAGTTACCGTTCGCTGCAACAACGAGTTCTGCTACTCAACAGACTTCTTTGCAAGTGAGCGCAGGCGAACAGCAACGGATGGACGCGAGTATTCCTCTTTCGATTCCTCTAAGAGCGAGCCCGCTTTTATCAGCAGCTAGTAGCTAAGCTTCGTAGGCATCAGAACTTGCTTGAATTGAAGAACCATGATTAAAAATGGGGCAGATAGGTTTTACTTTTGTACCTTGGATATTGGTTTTGAAACTGTTTGGAGTTTGCTATGAATAAGATGGCAGGTTTATCAAGCCTACGCGCTTGCTGTTTGGTCTTTGGATGTTTTATTTCGCCTTGTTTACCAGCCATGACAAACGATTCTGGGGGTGGTTTCGCAAAAAATCGTCATGGACAGAATGCTGCTCAGCCTCAGGCTAATACCAACCTTGCTTTGTTGCCGATACCGTTGCCATCGCAGAGAGTTTCTCAAACTGTGCAAGCTCTTCCGCCTATTTTCCCTCTGTTATCGGTGTTGCCTTTGCTCGATTGGCCACAATTGGTGGACAATTCTTTACAGGAATTTCTTCGTCGTTTATTGCGCTGGCGTCCTCGAACAGTGGATGGCAAGATAGATACGTCGCGTCGCAGGCTTGCTTGGATTCGAGATGTACGAGAAGGACGTGTCAATGCTGGAAGCTTAACAACGGTGGAAGTACGAGAGGACTATCAAGGGCCGTTTTTTCCGGATCAGTTCTGCACGGATCAGCAAGGGGTTTATTTCAACACCGGCATGAATTGGATTCGAGTCGAGGGAGATACACTTTGTGATAGTGATGATGGATTGATTTATCGACGGATACTGCGTCAACGCCCAAAACAAATTGCGTTTCGGATAGCAGCGCCGCACTTATGTCTTAAAGACTCTGGTGGCCAATTCGAAGATACAACCCAATACGCTGACCTAGTTGCGTCGATTTCCGCTGCTGACAGAAGCGAATTTGCGACGAATGTACTGAGGCTGCTCAAAGACTCCAATAAGCCGTTGCGAGGGATTACCGTAGAGGCTGCGACAAAGGTTGCTCGGCGAATATTGATGGCAGAGCGACTTCAATCGGAGGCGGCGTTAGCTTTCGCGTACACGGAGGTCTACAAATTGAAATATCATGGGTATCGTTCAGCAACGGATGTTTTTGGGAGGGACGGAAGCTATATTCCGGCACGCTTAGGAGATGAAGAACGGAGTGGAAATTACACACTTGAACAGCTCAGAACCTCGTTTGATTCGATCTCAAGACTCAAGGCCCAAAAGGATCGCATCAGAAACGAAGACTCGGTTGTAAAAAAACTGCGAAAGCTGGTTGCTATCTTCGGATACGATACTAGCCAAGAAATGATCAACAGACCCCTGTTTGGTGAATACTTTCCAGAGGCTTCAGTTTCGGAGCGCATACCGCAATTACCCGGGCATCGTGTTGTTTCAGTTTCCGGAGAAGGTAATGCCTGTCTTTTGCGCTCGGTGTTGATCGGTGTTTTCCCGGATCAAAGAGGTCGGATAGCCACTTTGTCAAGCAGGGAGATACGAAACCAAGTTCGACAGGCAATTGGTGCCAGGCTTGCAGATCCAGAGACAGTTCGTCTGCTATCCCAAGATCATCGAGACTACCTGGACTTATTTGGTCGGCAATCGCTGCCTGACAGCATGACACAGGAATCTTATTTAAATCACTTTGTTAATCGTGAAACGTTTGAAGGGCGAGAAATGATTGCTCTTCTGGCGCATGTGTATCAGCGAAGAATTTACGTTCACAATCAAGACCGGTATCTTGAAGAACAATTTGGTGATTCCAGGCATGAACCCCTGCATTTGCATTTCACTGCCTATCTTGGAACGGAGCCATTTCCTAATCACTACGATGCGTACGTGCCTGTACGCTTCATCAGCGAGTTACAAACTCCAACTGAACAGATACCTCCCGGAATGACTGCATCGACAGACCCAAGCTTTGATTTCATGAACACAGAAGCCTTAATCGCTAGAGCCCTTGAAATAGTGAATTTGCTAGAAGCCAATTTTGAGAGTGGTCAAGAACCGAATGGAGAATTGTTTGTTGAATTGGAAAATATTTTGCGGTCTCCCTTGATTTGCGACCCTTTACAACGATTTATCAGGCAAAAGCTACAGAAGATGCTGGGACAATCGTTGCACCGAGGTTATAGAAATTGGGATGACGATTCAAGGCCCCCACCTGGTGCGGGAGGAGCAGGTACTTCATCCACCAGAAGTTTTAGGCACAGGAGTGGATTATCATCTGCAACAACAAGTTCTGGTACCTGGCAGGCCTCTTCGCAAGTGAGCACAGGCAAACAGCAACGGATTGACGCGAGCATTTCCCTTTCGATTCCTTCCAGGACAAGGCCATTTTTACCAGCAGCGAGCCACTAAGGATAGGCTAGGAATGCTGGTGATGTTCGCTGATGGGTCTCCTTATGAAACGGGTATATGGATCAGGAGAACATCCTTTTAAATGAGAAAACTCGTGCTTGAGTTGCGATTTTATTAGAGTAGACCCCTCCAGACAATGCCGGGAAAAGGAAGACCCGGCAGTGTGCTGTTCCACAAAGTTCCATTGATGATTAGGTTATCTCCCGTTAAACCTTGCGCCAAACCAGGTGCCCATCCTGTCTGATTGCATGAGCAATTGATTTCATACATGACGGACGGTAGATTTCCTTGGGGGATAGCAAATAAACAGCCCCAACTTGTAATATTGCTTTCAATCAGATACAATGAAACATTATTCTGTACAAAAGGGTGGTTTGCGCTACCTAAAGCGGCAAAGGAAATCTCGTTAGGGCCTATGGAGCGAATCTGTGTCCTGTACAATTCAAGATGTATGGCGTTAAGTGAAGCCACTCCATTACTGCTTGCAACAGTGGCAGACCAACATGGACTCGCCGAAGAGTTAGCCCAAACGGAACTATTGCTGGCTGATAACAAAATCGATGCAACCGTTGCAGTGGCCGCAGGGCCAAATGCTGATTCGTAAGCTCCCATGGCGAATGCAGCAGCCGGAGAATCACTAGAAGATCCCGTCATGGCAAACGCTAGGCTTCTGTCGAGGATGATACTGCAGTTATTGATTTGTATTGAAACGAAATCAAAAGCCCACGAGGAACATAAAATAGCTATCGAACCAGTCGGCGTTTCGGTCGCGGCTCCACCCATTGCAGTAACGTTGCTATTGGTCACTTCGAATCTTAAGTTGGTTCCTGTAATCCATGTGGAGCCTGGGTTATAATAGCTCATATGAGTTACCACGGCTATTGCGGCGCAGGGCGAACCTCTTCCATTAGCTCCCAGTGCGCTGACATTGCTGTCTATCGATGTAAATGTGGAATTTTCGATAATGAATCCGAAAGCTCCGTTTCCATACGAGCCCACCAAAGCAACTGCCGCTGCCATCGCGGAGTTAGTTGTCAGATGACTGTCAGCCATAACACGAGAGTTATTGGACGAAAACTTAAGCCCACCCCAAACTGTTGAAACTGAATTGCCGCAAGTAGATAGAACTGCAAGAGCGGCACTTGAAGCTCCAGAGGAAACAGCAGATATAGTACTGTTTATAGCAGACAATATGATGTCAGAAAGGATGGTTGAACAAGATGTCGGGTAGATAACGGCCGCCAAGGCATTTCCAACCCCAATTGCTGTGACAGTGCTTTGATCGATACAGAGCGACAAGTTAGTTGCGTTTTGGCTCGGTTGCCATATGAGCGCCGAAGCTGTGCCTGCGGAGACGATAGAAATCGTAGAGTGCTTAAGTCTCAAATCTATATTAGACATTGAGGCTATATTACTGCTTACAAACGGAGCAGATACCTCTGCAACAACTCGGTCTAAAGTAAAAGAAAAATTTCCCAACAAACCGGTTGTGGATGATAGCGCAAGTGATGCTGCGCTAGTTGCTGAAATCTCCCTAAAAATGATTGTAATATATAGCCCGTTTGTAATTCCAGAAAATTCCATTGTAACTGGTTGTGTCATACTACAGCGATAAAATACGATTGGAGAAGGAAGGAGGCGATGTACATAGAGGGTTGTATTTCGCAATGCTCCGCAATTAATCGATGTCTCGCTATTACTGCTTGTTTCGCTCACGCTGAATGGTCTGGTTGAACTGTTAGTTGAAGTTAAACAGCCGGAGGTGGATGCATATGAATCAGTGGGTTTCAAAGTTTTTGAATGAGTTTCTCTTCTGGTTGAGGATTCGGTCAGGCTCTTACTGTTAGATGTTGTGTGAGTTTGAGAGCTGGAAATCGATCCATTGGAGCTATCAGTGCCGGTGAGAGAAAATGAGATGGCTTCACTGCTTGACGCCGAATGAGAGGTTGTTTCTGGCAACTGAAAATACAACCCATACTGCACAGCAGGGTGTTCAGATGGCGAGTCTCCAATCG